>JASLES010000206.1 GCA_030151005.1 Silvimonas sp. | reverse complement strand
GTCACCGGCAATACCGCGTCGCGCAGGGCAACGCTGGCTGGCCCGTTGGCCTCTTTGATAAGTTGATGAACGACCAGGTCACGGATGGTGACGGGTTGGGTAGACATAAAGCACCTGCGGTGAAAAACACGGAGAAGGACGAGCTGCCCGGCGCACGCCAGGCAGCCCGCCATTGTACCGTTACACCGGCAGTACCGGAGAATATTGCGGTGCAGAGAAGCGCAGCGGCAACGCGCCAGGTAAACGCAATGCCACGGTCACTTGCATATCGACCAGTCGCTGCGCCCCGGCAAACTGCGCAAGGCGCGGGCCATCCCACACCACGTTGGTGGTGACGGATACCTGCAGCAAGTCGCCAGTGTCAAAGTCGATAAAGATCAGCCCCGCGCGCGGTTCCAGTTGTAGATTGCCCAGCGTGCGGAAATGAAAATTACCCATATAGTCTGGCAAGGTCAGGCCACCGTTTTCATTCATCACGATGAATCCCGGCGCGCCGCCACGATGAGAGATATCTACGCCTTGCCAGGGCCGCTGCGTCGCCGGGGCGCTCAGGCAACTGGTGGCAATAAACAGCGTGTCGGCTTTGGCAATGAGCGCTGTGGCAGAGGCATCAAGCGCTTCAAGCCAGACCGGCGCGCCTGGCTGGTGTGCCTCTGGCGTGAGAAAAACACTGTCCCGGCTCTGTATGTATTTGGGGCAATTGCCAAAGCTCTGATCGACCGCAATCACAAGTTCATCTTCAGCCCACGCGGTAACCCGCCCATTCAACCGATTGCGCCGCCGGGTGGGGAGTTCTATGCCCAGTACCCCCACCTGCGCGCCGACTGCCAGATGTTGCACCAACGGGTCACCCGCGACAGGCCGCGCATGCACCGCCAGGTGGGTCTCGTCCGGCGCTGTGACAAAACCTGGCGGTGCAGCCAGTACAGATGCCCACGGCTGTCCGGTGGCATCCACACTGCCTAATAGCAAAAATGGCAACTGCGGGTAAAAGTCCTGATGCTGCTGGGGCAAAAAGCTGCGGATGGTGCGCTGACCGATCAGCGCCATTTTCTCGCCCAGCCCCAATTGCGCCTGGATTTGTTGCGAGGCGCCATGAAACGGCGATTCTTCCCGGTTCCAGCCAGCATCAGGCGTGGCCATGATTTAAACCTCCACCGTCGCCAGACCCACCGCACTGCGCTGCATGGGAATAAAGTCCGGCAATTGTTCAATACGGTCCAGCCACTGCTGCACATGAGGGTACGCCGCCAGCGATACATTGCCTTCTGGCGCGTGGGCGATGTAGGCATAGAACGCCAAGTCTGCCAGCGTTTCGTGCTCTGCCGCCAGGAACGTGTGCGTGCTCAGCCAGTGCTCCATCACTTGCAAAAGATCGTGCGCTGTTTGCAGAACCTGTTGGATCTCTACCGGTTTGTTGAACAGAGTGGCAAGCCGCGCCGCCGCGGGACCAGACGCCAGCGGCCCGGCGGCCACAGCCAGCCAGCGCTGCACGGCGGCGGTAGCCTGGGGCGATTCGGGCAAGTAATGCTCGCCACCATACTGACGGGCCAGGTACACCATGATCGCCGCGGAATCGGCCACAACAGTGCCGTTGTCATCAATCACCGGCAACAGACCGAACGGGTTCAGTTGCAGGAACGCCGGCGTTTTGTGCTCGCCCTGCTGCAGATTTATATCCACGAGCTCATAAGGCAGATGCAACAATGCCAGCAACAGTTCTACACGGTGACAGTGACCCGACAAAGCGTGTCGATACAGGCGGATGGGTTGTTGCGGGCGTGATGGCATGACGGACATTCCTGAGTTGTGGTTCAAAGAAATAGCGGTGTGAAAGTGCTGATCTATTTTATATACCGAACGTTCGGTACAGTAAAAGGGAAAAGGATGAACGGTAAAAGCATCTTGTATCAGGCAGGTGCTTTAACCTTGGCAAAGCATGCGGAACCCGGAAAGGTATGAAGCGCCAGTGGAGAAACGGACTTTGGTCCGATTTTCGCCAGCGCAGCTGGATTCCCGCCAAGGGGCCGCCGAGGTCGGGAATGACGAGGGTGTGGGGGCGCAAACCAATCGCTCTTGCACCCTGATGGTTTGTGAGGGTGTTTTGACGTTGAAGTGGCCGTTGAAGTCGCCGTTGGGGTTGGGGTTGCTTTTGACTTCCCCCCATCAAAGCCCAGCGCTGAAGGAGGGAGGGAGACCTTAGGCTCCCGCCCGACTGAGGGCAGCCCGGAGGGCCGCAAGGCTGGGGTCGCCTTTCTTTGGTTACTTTCTTTGGCGAAGCAAAGAAAGTGACGTGCTCCGGCCACCGCCGGTATCAAACGCCTTCAAAACCCGTGCCGGCAGGCACTAAAACCATCAAAGATATTAACCAGGTCCGCCCCCCGGATTCCCGCTTCGCTTCATCCGGGCTACGAAGTGGCATCTACCAGCAAAGGCCACCTACAGCAGCCGAGCTGGATTCCCGCCACTCCGCAAAAATCACTCACTTCCCCAGTAACCGCTCCGGCAACTCCCCCACCACACGCCGGAACGTCGCGGTATTGTCCATCGCATGGCTCACCACCAGCGAGCCATGAATAACAATGACCGCATCTTCCGCCCGCCGTTGGGCATCGGCAGCAGAAAACCCCTCATCCAGCGTCACCTGTGCCAAAGCATTGATCAGGATCTGCAAGCGCTCGCCCAGCCGTTCTCCAAACAGGTTTCCCGCTTCACCCACTGCAAACACATTGGTCAGGCAGGCGTTTTTACCGCCGGCATAAAACGTATCCAGTGCGGCCGCAAACTGTTTGATGCGTTGATGCGGGTCACCCTCGGCCTGCAACGGGGCCAGCATGTTCTGGCGTACAAACTCGCCGGCCCGCACCAGCACCGCAGTGCCCATGTCTGATTTGCCATTGGGAAAATAGTGGTACAGGCTGGAGCGGCCCAGCCCGGTGGCTTCAGACAGAATGGACAGGCTGGCGCCGTCATAGCCGTAATCCCGAAACACTTGCATCAGGGTATCGATGACTTCTTCACGGGTAGAGGTAGGTGCAGCCATAGTGTGTATCGAACGATCGGGACAATCTGAGCCTACGCCCCTCGCGCTCCACTGACAACCGGCGCCAGGCCAGTAAAACCGGTGTATCCGGGCTTTTTTTCGAAAAATTCAAAAAATTTATTTGTCATGCTGTAATGGATACCAACCCGGCACGACCAAGCTAGCAAGGCCGCCACGGATGGTGGCCTGAAATCGCAAACACCAACCCTGTCTGACGGAGAAACATCATGGATCAAAAGCAACGCCTTATCGCCTCTGCCTTCGCCGCTGCCCTCACCTGCGGTGTCGCCCTGTCTGCGCACGCGGCAGATGCCAATGCCAACAATGAAAAGTGTTACGGCATCGCCAAAGCCGGTCAGAACGATTGCGCCGGCAACGGCCATGCATGCGCCGGCCAGGCCAAGAAAGACATGGATGCTGGCGACTGGAAATACGTCCCGGCCGGCACCTGCGAAAAAATGGGTGGCATGACCAAGGCGATGGGCAAGTAATTGTAATTACAGTTGTCCGCCACTGACCGGAGCCATTTGTGAATACCGCCCTCCCTCTCGCCGCTGGTCTGGGTTTGCGCTCGCCGCATATTCAGGAGGTACTGAGCACTGCGCCAGATGTAGCGTGGTGGGAAGTCCATAGCGAAAACCACTTTGGCGGCGGCGCACCGTTGGCGGTGCTGCGGGCGGTGCGTGAGCGGTTTCCGGTCAGTTTGCACGGTGTCGGGCTGGGGCTGGGTAGCCCTGGCCCGCTGCAGGCAGCGCACCTGGCGCAACTGGCGGCGCTGGTTGCGGCCGTTGAACCCGCTTGTGTCTCTGAGCATCTGGCCTGGAATCGCTATAACGGCCAGTGTTTTAACGATCTGTTGCCAGTGCCCAGGCTAGCCGGCGCGCTGGCGCAGTTGTGTCGCAACGTCGATGCGGTGCAGACGCGACTAAAACGCCCCATCTTGCTGGAAAACGTATCCAGCTACGTGCTGTTTGAAGATGAAGAGATGACAGAGGCTGAACTTATGGCCGAACTCGTCGAGCGCACGGGCTGCGGCATTTTGCTGGATGTGAACAACTTTTATGTCAATGCGCTCAATCATGGCGTTGACCCGCTGACGGAAATCCGCCGCTTGCCGCAGGCTGCGATCGGGGAAATCCACATCGCCGGACACGAACAGTTTGATGGCGTGGTAATCGACACGCATGGTGCCGCCATTTGTGATGGCGTCTGGGCTTTGCTGGATGCCACGCTGGCACTTATCGGGCCACGTCCGGTCTTGCTGGAGCGCGATACGCATCTCCCGCCCTTGCCCGATCTGCTGGTGGAATACGCACAAGCACAGCGACATCTGAAGCGCGCGCTGATCAATAGCAAGGTGCCAGCATGAGCTACGCCGACGCCATTGCCCGCTTTGCCGATGCACTCAATAGCGGCGCAGATGAACGTGTCCCGGTCAGCCCGGCTACGTGCGGCAATCTGGGTTATTACCGTGGCAATGTTGCGGCCAATCGCGGCAGCGCCTTGCAAGCGGCTTTTCCGACAATTGTGGCTCTGGTCGGCACGGATTACTTCAATGCGCTGGCACGGGCTTACCAGCAAGCGGAGCCCTCGGTCTCGGGCAATCTGCATGATGACGGCGCAACCCTGCCGGATTTCGTTGCCCGTTTTGCCCCGGCGCAATCCCTGCCGTATCTGGCGGATGCGGCCCGGTTGGATTGGGCCATCCACCGGGCGCATTTTGCCGTGGACGCACCACCGGCCGATCTGACGCCCTTGCAAAGCTTGTCGGCCGATGATTTTGGTGGCGTGTGCCTCGATTTGCATCCGGCCTGTACGGTGGTGCAATCAAACACCTGGCCCATCTACGCCATCGACCAGATGCACCGGGGCGGGCCGCCCGCCCAACTGGATGCTGGCGGCGAATGCGTACTGGTTTTGCGGGATGAAGTGCATCTGCTTGATGCCGCCGCGGCCACTTTTATCGATACCCTCATGCGTGGTCTGAACATGAACGCGGCCTGTGCCGCCGCATGGCAGATTGACGCCGGGTTTGATCCTGGACCCATGCTCAGCCTGTTGTTCGAGCGTGGTCTTGTCACCGGTTTTGCTGTTTCCTGAGCAAGGAATCCACCCCATGAATACC
Organism: Silvimonas sp.; assembly: GCA_030151005.1. GTDB lineage: Bacteria > Pseudomonadota > Gammaproteobacteria > Burkholderiales > Chitinibacteraceae > Silvimonas. The sequence goes on along the minus strand of JASLES010000206.1, from coordinate 1,907 downwards.
TTGATTGAACGCTGCGCCCGTTCGCAGCCAGGCCGGCTGTACGCCTTCGGCACGGCGCTGGCCGCCGCACTCGCCCCGTTGGTAGACCTTGTCGCCCGCATCTATGTCGCCCATGTGTTCTGGTTATCCGGGCTGACCAAGCTGAACGACTGGCACATTACGCTGGCGCTGTTTGCCGATGAATACAAAGTGCCCCTTTTGCCGCCGGCGCTGGCCGCAGTCATGTCGACTACCGGCGAGATTGGTTTTTCCATCCTGCTGGTGATTGGCCTGGCCGGGCGCTTTTCCGCGGCGGGCTTGTTTGTCATCAACGCAGTGGCGCTGATTTCTTATCATGCCTCGCTAGATGCCGCTGGCGTCAAAGATCATCTGTTATGGGGCACCATCCTGGCGTTTCTGGTAGTGCACGGCGTGGGGGCGATCTCTGCAGACGGCTGGCTTGCGCGCAAGCTGGGCCGCTAAGGGCGGATAACTACGGGTATAATCCTGCGAGCTTTGCCTTTCCGGATAACCCGCCATGACCGCTGCCCAACAAGAACAGATTGACCTCGCCATTGCGCACCTGCGCGCCGGCGGGCTGGTAGGGCTACCAACCGAGACCGTCTATGGCCTTGCTGCAGATGCGGATAACCCGGAAGCCGTGCGCAGTATTTTTGCCCTGAAAGGCCGGCCGGCCGATCATCCGGTGATTGTCCACATTGCTGGTGTGGCGCAATTGACTGACTGGGCGCAGAACATTCCGGACGCGGCGTTCAAGTTGGCTGGCGCATTCTGGCCCGGCCCGCTGACGCTCATTTTGCAGCGTCAGCCGCATGTTCCGGACGCGGTCACAGGCGGCCAGGACACCGTCGGCATCCGTGCGCCCTCTCACCCGCTGGCTCATGCCCTGCTCAAACAATTTGGTGGTGGCATTGCTGCGCCTTCCGCCAACCGCTTTGGTCATGTCAGCCCGACCACGGCCCAGCATGTCCGGGATGAATTCGGAGACGATCTGCCGCTGGTGCTGGATGGCGGCCCGTGCGATATCGGCGTGGAATCAACCATTGTCGGCCTGACGGGCGAACAACCCACGCTGCTGCGCCCCGGCGGCGTACCGCGTGAAGCCATTGAAGCCTTGCTGGGCGTGTCGCTGGTGCATCACCAGAAGTCAGATACAGCCAAAGTGCGTGTGTCGGGCCTGCTTGATTCCCACTATTCCCCGCGCACCCCGCTGGTTACGGGTGCCGCCAAAGCGGTGGATGACCAGGCCTACCTGGCCTTTGAACGCGGCCAGCGCGTAGTGCTGGTGACTTGCGGCGAGCGCGATATCCCCATCTGCGGCATCGACGTGTTGCAACTGCCCGCCGACCCGCAAACCTACGCGCAACAAATCTACGACACCCTGCGCCAGCTTGATCGCAAAAGCTACCACACCATCTTCCTGGAACTGCCCCCGCACACCGCGCCGTGGCTGGCGGTGCAAGACCGCTTGCACCGGGCGGCGCATACGCGGCTGGGGTGAAGCCGGGTCCGCCGAGGTCCGGAATAACGAGATGATGGGGCGAAACCGTGGCGCGCATTCTTGCAAGTATTGCAACTGGATTCCCGCCTTCGCGGGAATGACGATGTGGTGGGCAAGGTGAAATATTCTTGCAAGCTAGCGGTTTGCGGGGTTGGGGTTGGGGTTGCTTTTGACTTTCTCCCCCCATAAAAGCCCAGCGCCGAAGGAGTGGAGGGAGACCTCAGGCTCCCGACCGACTGAGGGAAGCCCGGAGGGCCGCCAGGCTGGGTCGCCTTTCTTTGCCTACTTTCTTTGGGGCCGCCGAGGTGGCGAAGCAAAGAAAGTAGGGTGCTCCCGCCACCGCGGGTATCAAATGCTTTTCAAACCCGCGCCGTCAGGCGCTAACACCAACAACAATCTGAACCAG
>JASLES010000387.1 GCA_030151005.1 Silvimonas sp. | reverse complement strand
GGTGGAGGCATCCACCACGGTATAACCCATGGCTTGCGCCGGATCACGCAGGCTACCTTCGATCCACACTGCGGGCAGGCCAAAGGTAGGGTCTTTGGTTGGCGTACCGGCCAGTTGCCCGCTGGCGCTGCCCGGATTGATGGCCAGCCATTGACCGACAAAAGCTTCGCCTGCGCCCACATCCACACCCTTGAGCTGGATGCGATACTGGTTCGGTTTGAGTTCCAGGTTGTCGCGGATGTGCACCGCCGGGACAAGGAACCCCAGGTCTTGTGCAATCTTTTTGCGGATACCCCGAATCCGCCGTAACAACTCGCCATCCTGATTGCGATCGACCAGCGGGATCAGCCGGTAACCGACTTCCAGACCGATCGGGTCCACCGGTTGTACGTCCGCCCAGCTGACTTCCTGCAAAGGTTGTTCTGCGGCCGGGCCGGCTGGCGCCGCTGCGGCGTTGGCACGGGCAATTTCTGCCGCTTTTTCCGCCTGCGCGGTTTTTTTGGTCCGGTTTTCCAGCGAGTACGCAATGCCGGCCAGCAAAATGGCCAGGGTCAGGAACGCTACATGCGGCATGCCCGGCACAATGCCCATCAGGCCCAGTACACCAGCGGTGATGTACATGACCTGCGGGCGAGAGAACAACTGGCCCAGAAGCTGCTGGGAGAGGTCCGTATCCGAGCCGACGCGGGAGACGACGATACCGGCTGCCATAGAAATAATCAGCGACGGAATCTGGGCCACCAGGCCATCGCCCACAGTCAGCAGCGTGTAGGTACGGCCGGCATCGGCAAAGGCCATATCATGCTGGACCATGCCCACGATCAGGCCGCCCACAATGTTGATGACCATGATCAGGATACCGGCCACGGCATCGCCGCGAACGAATTTGGACGCACCATCCATAGAGCCGAAGAAGTCGGCTTCATCTGCAATATTGCGGCGCCGGCGACGTGCTTCGTCTTCCCCAATCAGGCCGGCGTTCAAGTCCGCATCAATGGCCATCTGTTTGCCGGGCATGGCATCCAGGGTGAAGCGCGCGCTCACTTCAGCGATCCGGCCAGCACCTTTGGTAATCACCACAAAGTTAATGATGGTCAGGATCACGAAGGCGACGATACCCACCGTGAGGTTGTCACCAATCAGCACGTGACCAAACGCTTCAATCACCTTACCTGCAGCATCTGCGCCGGTGTGCCCCTGGGTGAGCACCAGCTTGGTCGAGGCCACGTTCAGCGCCAGGCGCAGCAGCGTGGTAAACAGCAGCACGGTCGGGAAGGCTGAGAATTCCAGCGGTTCGCGCGTATACAGGCCCACCATCAAGACAACGATGGACATGGCGATGTTGAAGGTAAAGAAGAAGTCCAGCACCAGCGGGGGCAGGGGCAGGATCATCATGCCCAGAATCATCAGGACAAGGACCGGCACTGCCAGCAGGTTCAGATTGAATTTACGCCACATGATGACGGGTGGCTTTTACCAGGGTGTTCATAATCAGAAGGTGCTTCCGTCTTCGTTACGGCGATCGTGTTCGGGGTCCAGCTCGGCTGGCACTGGCAAATCGTTATTGAGTTTGGGCTGGTGGCCGCCGTGGCTCTGCCAGTTTTTCAATTGGTAGATATACGCCAGTACCTCGGCAGCCGCAGTATACAGCGCGGCCGGAATCTCCTGATCCAATTCCGTGTGATGGTAGAGCGCACGGGCAAAAGGTGGCGTGCGCACCACAGCCACCTTGTTTTCTTTGGCGATATCAATAATGCGCTCTGCGAGCAGGTACGCGCCCTTGGCGACGACCTGCGGTGCACGCATGCGCTCGTTGTATTGCAGCGCCACGGCGTAGTGGGTTGGATTGGTCACCACCACATCGGCTTTGGGGATACGTGACATCATGCGCCGGCGGGCGGCTTCGCGCTGCAGTTGGCGAATACGGCCCTTTACGTGCGGGTCACCTTCAGATTCTTTGTGCTCCTGCTTGACCTCTTCTTTGGTCATGCGCAGGTTCTTGTAGTAGTCCCACAACTGGTAGGGCACATCGATGGCGGCAATGAACCCCATGCCGCCGATCACCAGCAACAGGGTGTGGCGGATCATCTCCCACAGATACACATAACTGACCCGGTCGGGCATCACGGCCAGTTGCACCATCTCGCCACGTTCCCGCCAGAGGACCACACACGCCACCCCGCCAATCAACCCCGATTTGAGGATGGCTTTACTCATATCAACCAGCGCACGCACGGACACCAGCCGGCCGAGGCCGGAGGCCGGATTCAGGCGGCCAAAATTGGGTGCGAGGGTTTCGGTAGTAAACAGCCAGCCGCCCAGAACCATGGGGCTGAGCAAGCCGGCGACCGCGCAGGCGGCGGCAATGGGCAGCCCGGCGAACAAGGCACTATGTAGTGCGTCGATCAATAGCGGAAATAGCCGGGTGGCATCCTGGACCGAGGCGCGGTCAAAGCTGAGCGCTTGCGTGAAGATATGAACCAGCGTCTGGGCCAGCGCCGGGCCCATCGACACCGTGGCCAGCAGGCCGGTCATCATGATGGCAAACGAGCCCAGCTCCTGTGAACGCGGTACCTGACCACGCCGGCGGGCTTCTTCCAGCCGTTTGGATGAGGGTGGTTCTGTCTTTTCGAGATCTGAATCTTCTGCCATGTCTGTCCACGCTGTGCTGCGTGATGAGGTGCGCTGATCGCAGAGTTTAACAGCGCCATCACCCAGGCTGGCACTGCTTTTGCTTTTATGGTCTCAGACTGTATATCAATTGCTTCAAAACCAGAGACTGCACCATGCCAGCCAGCGCCATCAATCCATTCCAGATGTCTGCCAATAGTACGTCCGGTACATCACAGCAGAACAATAATGGCAGCGGTGTCGACTTTGGCGCGACCCTGTCCGACGCGCGACAGTCGGCCAGCAATACCAGCAACAACCAGGCTACGCAAAAGAGCAGCCAGACCCCGACGCAGCAAGCGCAAAACCAAAGCCAAAAGAGTAGCAATCAGGATTCGGACAACAGCACGGATAGTGCCACCGCAGCCAGCAAAACCGCGGCCCGCGCGGCCGCCGCGCAAGACAAGCAGGACACCGAACCTGATAGCGGCACGACCGCCTGGCTGGCCATGCTGCAATCCATGCTGGGCCAGACCCAGACGCAGGTTCAACCGACTGCCACCACGAATACCAGCACCACGGATACGCAGGATGCAACCTCCGCGTTGTCCTCGCTTAGCGCCTGGCTGTCGGCCCATCAGAATGGCGACGCAGACACCACGCAGACCACTGACGTGCAAACACTCGCGCAGGGCTTGCAGGCGGCCAACGGTAAAAACGGCAATGACACGGCGGATATTGCCGCTGACGACGGCAATTTCTTGCCGCTGCTGCAAACGGCCATCAACGATAATCAAACCAGCAACGACAAGACCACCGATGCTGCGGCGATTGCTCAATTGTCTGCCACCCAGCAGCACGCCAATCAGGCCAGCAACCAGACGGATGCCAGCAAACAGGTAGTGCCATCCCACCAGATTGATCTGCCGGTCACGGACAACAAGTGGAGTGAGGCCGTGGCCCAGCGCGTATCGCTGATGGTGGGCAAGCAGGAACAACAGCTGGACATGCAACTGAACCCGCCGCATCTGGGCCCGATGGAAGTGCGTTTGTCTATGGCACAGGATCAGGCCAGTGTGATCTTTACCTCGCAACACGCCAACGTGCGCGAAGCGCTGGCGGCCGCCACGCCGCGTCTGACGGCGCTCCTGGCCGATCAGGGGATTACGCTCACCAACGTACAGGTGGCCTCGGATTCTTTGAACCAGCAAGCGCAACAGCAGCAACAGGCGCAGCGCCAGTTTGACGGTAATCAGGCGCGCAACGGTAACTGGTCCGCAGATGCGGACAGCAGTGTTTCTGGCGTGACGCAGGTCTCGACCACCATGCGTATTCCGGTCGCACGCTCTGGGCTGAACCTCTGGGCGTAAATTGCTGAAATGGTGACTGGCCATGCGGATTGGCCAGCGGCTTTCCGGTAAACCGTCAGGCGGGGTTTTACCCGATTAGATTGATCTATTTGAGAATGACGACATGGCCATCGGCAGCACCCTTTTGGGGTTCCGATGGCTTTGTTGTATCTGGTGGGGCGGCCGGCAATCAGCCTAAAAGCGACACGAATCAATCCGGTTGGGATCATTGCGCTGCAATCGCGTAAGCTTGAGCTTGTTTTCTATGCCAATAATGGGTATAACCCGCGCAGGCTGGGTCATTGCCACTTGCTGCCTTGCAGCCCAAGGCGCAGCGGCTGGCAGTCTGGCAATGGCAAGCAAAGACAGGGGTCGGGAAATAAATGTCGAATGCATGGATTGCGCCTGGATTCTGTAAGAATCACGCGCGATAATGCATAAATGAGACATACGGCCTCGTGCTGACGGCACTGGCTTACTACTGGATACGTCGCCGGATCTGATCCGGCCGCAACACGCAATAGAACTCGAGGAACACCATGGCCGAAGACGCAGCGCCCAAAAAGAAATCCAAGTTATTGCTGTTCATTATCCTGGGCGTGGTCTTGGTCCTGCTCATTGTTGGTGGGGTGGTGGGGTTCCTGCTCCTGCATAACAGCAGTGATGACAGTGGTGGCGATGGCGCGGACGCGCCTGTCCATCAGGTCAAAAAGAAAGCCAAGAAGAAGGACGATCATCCGCCTATCTTCGAAAAACTGTCCCAGTTCACGGTGAATCTGAATTCGCCGGATCAGGAGACCATGCTGCAAACCGATATCACGGTAGAAGTCGCTGACGCGGAAACCGAAGAAACGCTCAAGAACATGTTGCCCAAGATCCAGAATGAGGTGAACAAGCTCTTGCGCAGTAAATCACCGGATTACATGCGTGCGCCCAATAGCACGGACAAGCTGGCTGGCGAAATTCGTGCCGCCATTAATAAAGTTCTGGGCGTAACTTCCGATGATGAAGGTGTGTTGTCGGTAAACTTCACCACGTTCATCGTGCAGTAAGCCAACAACAGGCAGATCAGGTAATACCGGCGCAAATCAGGCCGCCACGGGCAAACGACAAGCATCAATGGCAGACGATATCCTTTCCCAGGAAGAGGTCGACGCGCTACTGCGCGGTGTGACCGGCGAGGAGGACTCCGAAGAGGAGAACCTTGACGCGGGATCGGTGCGCGCCTACGACATCGGGCGGCAGGAACGCATTGTGCGCGGGCGTATGCCCACGCTGGAAATCATCAATGAGCGTTTCGCCCGTAATCTGCGCATTGCCCTGTTTAATTTCATGCGCCGCAACGCTGAAATCAGCGTCGGCCCGGTGCGGGTACAAAAGTACAGTGAGTTCATCCGCAACCTGGTGGTGCCCACCAACCTGAACCTGATCCAGATGAAGCCGTTGCGTGGCACCGGCCTCTTTATCTTTGATCCGGACTTCGTGTTTCTGGTGGTCGATAACCTGTTCGGATCGGATGGCCGATACCACGTCCGCGTGGAAGGCCGCGATTTCACGCCGACCGAACAACGCATTATCCAGCGCCTGCTGGAAGTGGTCTTCGAGGAATACCAGAAGGCCTGGAAGCCCGTGTTTGAGTGCGAGTTTGGTTACGTGCGCTCAGAAATGAACACGCAGTTTGCCAATATCGCGACCCCGACTGAAGTCGTGGTGGCGTATACGTTCAAGATCGAACTGGGTGCGGGCGGCGGTGATTTCCACGTCTGCTTGCCGTATTCCATGATCGAGCCGATCCGTGACCTCTTGTATAGCTCTATGCAGGCGGACCGGATCGAGGCAGACAATCGCTGGTTGAAACTGTTGCAAAAACAGGTGCAAAACGCGGAGGTGGATCTTGTGGCCACGCTGGGCAATACCCAGGTCACGCTGGGTGACATTCTGAACCTCAAGTCAGGCGACGTGATCTCGCTGGAGATCCCGCAGGCGATTGTGGCCGACGTGGACGGGGTACCGTTGCTGGAATGCAACTATGGTATTCTCAACGGCCAGTACGCACTCAAAGTCAATAAAATACTCAGTAACGCTGACGCGCTCAAAGGCGGCAGCGAGCTAGACCAGGGAGAAACCAATGGCTGAGGATAGCGCCCCGGAAGAAGCGCTGGACGACTGGGCGGCCGCCATGGCCGAACAGGCCGAAGCCGACAGCAAAGCGACGGAAACTCAGGCCGACGTCAAAAGCGCCGCCGACATGTTCGAACGCTTTGATGCGCCGCAAACCGTACCGGCTGGCGCGCCCAACAACATCGACATGATCCTGGATATCCCGGTCGCCTTGACCGTGGAGCTGGGTCGGACCAAGATTGCCATTCGCAGCCTGCTGCAACTGGCACAAGGGTCGGTGGTTGAGCTTGATGGCCTCGCGGGCGAGCCGATGGATGTGCTCGTCAACGGTTGTCTGATTGCGCAGGGCGAAGTGGTGGTGGTGAACGACAAGTTTGGTATCCGTCTCACCGATATCATCACCCCGGCTGAGCGCATTCGCCGGCTGCACAAGTAAACAGCCAGTCATGGCTGGCGGGCGGTTTTGACACCGCCCGCATATCCCGCTTTTAACCAGTCCAGATGGGGCAGCCGTGCCCGGGTGTATTTCTTCCATGTCGTTCAGAAGTGTTGCCTTGGGCGTGCTGCTCATGAACAGTGCGGCATCCGCGCTGGCTGCGGCTTCATCACCGCAGTCTGCGGTTGTGCCGGCCGCGACTTCCGCTGGCTCGTTTGCACAATTGGCGCAGGTGGTGATTGCGCTGGTGTTTGTGCTCGGTCTGATCTTTGTGTCTGCCATGTTGATGCGGCGTTTTTCGCTGCTGCCTGGCATGGCTGCCGGTAACCGGTTGCGTGTGATCTCCGGCACCATGGTCGGCCCCAAAGAGCGTGTGGTTATCGTAGAACTGGACGACACCTGGCTGGTGGTCGGCGTCACCCCGCAGAATGTGAACCTGCTGCATACGCAACCGCGACCGGCTGATGCGCCCCTGCCGCCGGCACCGCCCCAATTTGCCTCCAGACTGGCACAGATTCTGGCTGGCAAAAGGCCTCAAGCATGAAATCCTGGTTTTCTCTTCATCGTCTGGCCGGCTTGCTGACGTTGCTGATTCT
>JASLES010000386.1 GCA_030151005.1 Silvimonas sp. | reverse complement strand
ATAGGAAACAAAGCGGCTCTTGCGCGCCAGACGGTAGCCACCCCAGATCACAAAGAACACCGGCAGCCCGATATACGTCGCGGCGACGCCGACCCAGTCAATCTGGTCTTTCAGGAAGGCCTGGTAGTTCTGGCCCAGGGTAATGATCAGGCACAGCACAAAGGCAAACACCGGCCCCCACGGGAAAAACCCGGAGCGATACGGCAGTGCGTTCAGATCACGCCCTTGCGCAACGTAGCCTTTACGAAAGCGATAGTGGCTCAGCGCAATGCCCAGCCAGGCAATGAAACCTGTCATGCCAGAGGTATTCAGTAGCCACAGATAGACCTCTTGCTTGCCGAACATGGAACTCAGAAAGCATAGCGCGCCGACAATGGTGGTGGCATACAGCGCGTTGCGCGGCACGCCATTGGCCGACAGTTTTGCAAAGATGCGGGGCGCTTTGCCTTCGCTGGCCAGGGTGTACAGCATGCGGGTAGAGGCATACATGCCCGAGTTACCGGCCGACAGTACCGCCGTCAGGATCACGGCGTTCATGACCGCAGCGGCAAACGCCAGGCCGGCGTGTTTGAATACCAGCGTGAACGGGCTAACCGCGATATCGCCCACGTCGTTTTTCAAGAGTGCCGGGTCGGTATACGGAATCAGCATGCTGACAATGAAAATGGCGCACACGTAGAACAACAAAATACGCCAGAACACTTGTCGTACCGCGCGCGGAATGTTTTTGGCCGGGTCTTGCGATTCCCCCGCCGCCACGCCAATGAGTTCGGTCCCCTGGAAAGAGAACCCGACCACCATCGCCACGCCAATCAGGGCAGAAAAACCACCGGCAAACGGGCCATCACCAATGGTGAAGTTATGAAAACCAGCCGTCTCGCCACCTTTGAGGATGCCAAAGATCATCGCCAGACCCAGCACGATAAAGATGACGATGGTGACCACCTTGATCAGCGAAAACCAGTATTCCGCCTCGCCAAAGCCTTTGACCGAGATGTAATTGAGCAAGAACATTACACCCAGGAACAGCGCGCTCCAGATCCAGCCGGGCGTGCCGGGAAACCAATACGCCATCACCAGTTGCGATGCCACAAGGTCGACCGCAATCGTCACTGCCCAGTTGTACCAGTAGTTCCAGCCCAGCGCGAAGCCAAAGCCTTCTTCAACATAATTGGCGCCGTAGGTGGCAAACGAACCGGACACGGGCATATACGCCGCCAGTTCACCCAGGCTAGTCATCAAAAAGTAAACCATGAGACCGATCAGGGCGTAAGCGAGCAGCGCCCCGCCAGGACCGGCCTGAGAGATAGTCGCGCCGGAAGCGACAAAGAGCCCGGTACCAATAGAGCCGCCAATGGCGATCATGGTGAGATGGCGGGCCTTGAGTTTGCGCGCCAGCGTGGGCGCAGCAGCCGGGGTGTCTACCCTGTTATTCATGCCTGGAATGATTACATTTGAAAAAACGAAGGGCGGGATTCTATCAAAATCCCGCCCTTCGTGTTGCGTAAATACCTGTTAATACAATGGGTTTACGCCGTAGATTGCCTGCCGCCGGTCAGTCCGCGACCCAATCAACCGCCTGTGCCGCCAACCGTCAGGCCGCCATCAATGCGCAAAGTAGGCTGGCCGACACCGACCGGTACGCTCTGCCCTTCCTTGCCGCAGGTACCCACGCCAGGGTCCAGCGCCATGTCATTGCCAATCATGGACACGCGGGTCAATACATCCGGACCGTTGCCAATCAACGTAGCGCCTTTGACCGGGTATTGCAGCTTGCCGTCTTCTACCCACCAGGCTTCTGAGGCTGAGAACACAAACTTGCCACTGGTGATATCGACCTGACCGCCACCAAAGTTCACGGCATACAGCCCGCGTTTGACCGAGGCCAGAATCTCTTGCGGGTCTTTGTCGCCACCCAGCATCAAGGTATTGGTCATGCGCGGCATGGGCAGATGGGCGTAAGACTCCCGGCGGCCATTACCCGTTAACGGCATATCCATCAGACGCGCATTCAAACTGTCCTGGATATAACCCTTGAGAATACCGTCTTCGATCAGCACGGTACGGCCGGTCGGGTTCCCTTCATCATCGACATTGAGCGAACCGCGACGATCCGCAATGGTGCCATCGTCAATCACCGTCACACCCGGCGCGGCAACCCGCTCGCCCAGCCGGCCAGAGAAGGCAGAGCTCCCCTTGCGGTTGAAGTCGCCCTCCAGCCCGTGGCCGATGGCTTCATGCAGCAAGATGCCCGGCCAGCCATTACCCAGCACAACTGTCATCTCGCCTGCCGGCGCGGGCCGGGCAGACAGGTTGAGCACGGCTTGCGCCACGGCAATGCGTGCGTATTGCTCGACCACGGCATCGGTGAAATAGCTGTAATCAAAGCGGCCGCCACCGCCAGCGCTGCCTTGCTCCCGATGACCGTTTTCTTCCACGATGACATTGAGCGACAGGCGCACTAACGGGCGGACGTCCGCCGCCCGGTGACCGTCATGACGGGCGATGTAGATCACGTCGTATTCAGACGCGAGGCTGGCCATGACTTGTACCACGCGCTTGTCCGCAGCGCGGGCGGCACGCTCCAGTTTTTCCAGCAACGCCACCTTGGCGCCTTCATCCAGGCTGGCCAGCGGATCAACCGGGCGGTACAAGGCATGCCCTGTACCGTTTTTGACCAGCGCAGCGGTGCCAGTGCCGCCTTGGCGACCAATAGCGCGGGTGGCGCGTGCGGCCTCAATCAGCGGTGCAAAACCAATTTCATCTGAATACGCAAAGGCGGTTTTCTCACCGGACACCACACGCACGCCCACGCCCTGGTCGATGGAGAAACTACCAGACTTGACGATGCCTTCATCCAGACTCCAGCCCTCGGAACGGGTGCTCTGGAAATACAGATCGGCGTAATCAAGATCGTGCTGCATCAGTTCGGAGAACACGCGGTCAAGCTGCTGTTCGTCAAGACTGTACGGGGCAAGCAGCGTGGACTGCGCGGTGTGCAAAAGGCTCATTGCCGGTGTACTCGGTAAATGTCGGGATATGGATGGAACATGCCATCGGGGAGGTGGTTTGACAAGTACAGCGCCAGACCACCCCTACAGGATACGGTGTTGCAGCGCCGGCAGAATCTTGCGCACGCGTTCTTGCTGGCTGGCTTTAAGCTCCGCAATCACCACGCCGTTGCCGTTTTCGCGCTGCGCCAGAATCTGGCCCCACGGGTCTACGATCATGCTGTGGCCATGGGTCTCGCGGCCGGTCAGGTGCATGCCGCCCTGACCGGGCGCAATGAAATAACATTGGTTTTCAATGGCGCGGGCCCGAATCAACGGCTCCCAATGGGCCTTGCCGGTGGTGGCGGTAAAAGCCGAAGGCAAGAACCAGAAATCGACTTCTCCGGGGGCTCGGAAAAGCTCGGGAAACCGCAAGTCGTAGCAAATAGACAAGCCAACCCGGCCAAACGGCGTGGTGAAGGTGGTGACTTTGTCGCCCGGCTCAATGGTTTCGGCTTCGGCAAAATGTTCATCGCCATTGGTAAAACCAAACAGATGAATCTTGTCGTACCGGGCCACGAGTTTGCCGTTGGGGTCATACACCAGCGTACTGTTGCGCACTTTGTCCGGCACTGAGGCCACCAGCGGCGCGGTACCGCCAATCAACCAGATGCCGTGTTTTGCGGCCGTTTCTGCAAGGAAATCCTGGATCGGGCCACTACCGGCTTGTTCACGCACGGCAATCTTGTCGCGCGGGTCCTGGCCCATGATGGCAAAGTATTCTGGCACCGCGATCAGTTTGGCGCCTTCAGCCGCAGCTTGCGCGATCAACTGGCCAGCCGTGGCAAGGTTTTCGCTGACCACGGGGGTGGAGATCATCTGTACGGCGGCAGCAACGACGGTTTGCATCAGTTTGTCCTGGGTTACGGCGTGGCACGTGCCCGGTGCAGCATGTTGTTTTCCAGCAGCGCAGCTTCTTGCACACGGCGGATTTTAGGGTCACTCATACTACCGGTGATGTCATATTCATAGGCGATCAGCTGCCCCAGCGGGTCTTTGAGCGCCCGTTGCAGCAGAAAAGCGGCTACCCCCGCAATCGGGTTGACGATGGTGGTTGCCACCGCCACCGAGTCTCCGATCACCGGCACGATGCGTACGCGCAAGTCTTGCGTGCCTGCTTCAAAGTTGGCTGCGCCCCGGAACAACACCTGGGCCGATGAACCGGTAATCACCAGGTTATCGGTGCGAGCTACGCCTTTTTCAATGACCGAGTCACCATGAATGGCGTCAAACTCAAAGCCTTGCGAGAACACGTCACGAAAATCCAGCTGCACGCGCCGGGTTAGTGATTGCAAGCTCAGGATCGACAACAATCGGCCGGCACCCGGATCAATCCGGGCAAACTGGCCTGCTTTGACGTCCACATTGATATTGCCCTGCATGGACGGAAAATCGGGCGGGAACGGCTCACCGTCCCACTCGACTTTGCCCGTGACCTTGCCCGGCGCGCGGCGCAGCGTGTCCGGGTAACCAAGGCGCGCCAGTAACTTGCCAAAGTCCTCACTCGCCAGGCCAAACTGCCCGGAGACGTGCGATTTGCCATTGGCTTGTCGCCATACGCCACTCATATCAACGTGACCGTCCGGATTATCCAGCGACACCTTGTTGAGCGACCAGGCATCTCCTTGCTGCACGCCTTCCATGTCCAGCTTGCCCAGTTGCAGGCCCTTGTAGCGGAAATCATCCACGGTCAGCTCCACCGCCGGCAAACTGCGCAACGGCGAGGACTCGGTGGGTTGTGCACCAGACGTGGTCAGCGGCAGATACACCTTGCTCAGGTGGGCGATTACCTTGCCTTTACCTTGGCCGTTCCAGCCAAAATGCCCGCTCATTTCCCTGCTGGCCAGATCACCCTGCCAGTTTTGCGTGCTGCCCTGGCTGGCTTTGAGCTTGAGATCATTGAGCACACGCCCCCAGCCGCTGGCGCGATCAAACGCCAGATCGACCAGCGCGATGCCCGGCACACCGGCAGTGCCGCCGGTGTCCGAGGCGTGCCATTGCTGGTCAATAAAGCGATACCAGTCTTCAAAATTGATGTCTGACCAGCCGCCATTGATCACGAAACCACTCTTACTGGCGACTGCCGGCCCGGCCCCCAGCGCCAGGTTGCCCGAAGGCGCGCCATTGGCGGGCTGATGCACAGTGGCTTGCAATGTGCGCTCCCACGCCAGATCAGCGTCGTAACCGTTTTTGTCGGCGGCAATATGCAGGTGCAGCGGGCGCGCTTGTGCCGCCGCCTTGCCCACAGGCGCGGGCAGATCAATCGCCGCGCCAACCATGGACGACGCCAGCGTCAGATCAACCTTGTCGTGCCCGGTCAGCAACTGCCCCTGCCAGGCAATCTGCCCATGCAGGCGGGTGGCGAGCGCGGCGTCAAAGCGGCTGATGGCATCGCCCAACTGACCTTTGCCGCCAAACTGCAGT
>JASLES010000149.1 GCA_030151005.1 Silvimonas sp. | reverse complement strand
CGTTTCCTGGTAAGAGTCATTCCATTGCATGGAGACTTCTACCGACATGCCGTCGCGCTCGCCTGCCGCATGGAAAATATGCGGGTGCAGCACGGTCTTGGCGCGGTTCATGAATTCCACAAAACCGCGTACGCCGCCGGCATAGGCAAAGTTTTCTTCTTTGCCGGTACGGCGGTCGATCAGCGTAATGCCCACGCCGTTGTTCAGGAACGAGAGTTCACGAATCCGCTTGGCGAGAATTTCATAGTGGAACTCAACGAGGCCAAAGGTCTCGACCGAGGCCATAAAGTGAACTTCAGTACCACGCTTGTCAGAGTCGCCCACTACCGCCAGCGGGGCCACGGCCACGCCCTGACGGAACTCCATGCTATGCACATGACCATCACGACGGATGGTCAGGCGCAGCCAGTCAGACAGCGCGTTCACCACAGACACGCCCACGCCGTGCAGACCGCCAGAAACCTTGTAGCTGTTCTGGTCAAACTTGCCGCCAGCGTGCAGTTCGGTCATCACGATTTCAGCGGCAGAGCGCTTGAACTCGTCATCTTCTTTAATGGCGGTGGGAATCCCTCGGCCGTTGTCTTCTACGCTGATGGAGTTATCGGCGTGGATGATGACGCGGATGGTGTCGCAATGACCGGCCAGCGCCTCATCAATTGCGTTGTCCAGAACTTCAAACACCATGTGGTGCAGGCCGGTACCGTCGCCGGTGTCGCCGATGTACATGCCCGGACGTTTGCGTACCGCTTCCAGACCTTTCAGGATCTTGATGCTGTCGGCACCGTACTCCTGGTTGCCGGCGGGGTTCTGCGGGTTTTGCGGGTCGATGTTTTCACTCATGAGAATGCTTGTTCCTGGACTGCAAGAGTAGGGTTCTGGTCTCTTTCAACAACCAGAGTATCTGGCTTGTCAGGTGAGCGAGCCAAAGCAGTTTGTATTCGCCCGGAGCACAGAAACCACGATGTACTTTTGGTACATGAGGATTTCGAGCACCGGACGGACGCAAAATGCGCGGGCACAGCCGCCTGGCGGGCCAGATTTAGATGCGCATTGGCATCACGATGTATTTGAAGTGTTCGTTGTCGGGGATGTTTACCAGCACGCTGGAGGTCACATCGCCAAACACGAAATCGAGGGTTTCTACCTGAAGGTTGGTGAGCACATCCAGCAGATACTGAATGTTGAAACCGATATCCAGCGGTGCGCCGGTGTAATCGATTTCCACTTCTTCCTGCGCTTCTTCCTGTTCGTTGTTGTTGCACAGGATGCGGATGGTGTTGTCGGTCAGCACCAGACGCACGCCACGGAATTTCTCGTTAGAGAGAATGGCGGCGCGTTGCAGGGCAGACAACAGGGTCTGGCGTTCAATCTTCAGGAATTTGTCGTTATTTTGCGGAATAACGCGCTGATAGTCCGGGAACTTGCCGTCAACCACCTTGGTGTGGATCACGATATTGCCAAAGGCAAAACGCACCTGGTTGCTGGCGATATCAATGGTGACTTCGTCATCAGACTCGGCCAGCAGCTTGTACAGTTCCAGAATGGTTTTGCGCGGCAGGATGACTTCGTTCTTGTCAAAGCTGGCATCCAGCTCGGCCGAGGCAAACGAGAGGCGATGACCGTCTGTAGCCACCAGCTTCAAGAGGTTGCCATCAGTCACAAAGAACAAACCGTTGAGGTAGTAACGGATGTCCTGGTGCGCCATGGCAAATTGCACGCGGCCCAAAAGGGCTTTGAGCTGGCCTTGCGGCATGCGGATGGTGGCGCGCAGGTTGTTGTCTACCGCCAGGGTCGGGAAATCACCGGCTGGCAGGGTTTGCAACTGGAAACGGCTCTTGCCGGCTTTCAGGGTCAGGCGGCCTTCGTTGTCTTCAAACGTGACCACGGCGCGGTCCGGAATGGCGCGCAAAATGTCAGAGAGCTTTTTGGCCGATACGGTAATGGCAAAGTCTTCACCAGAGAACCCTTCGCTTTGCTCACTGGCGATCTGGATTTCCAGATCGGTACCGGTAAATGCCAGGGAATCGCCCTGTTTGCGGATCAACACGTTAGAGAGGATCGGCAGCGTATGGCGGCGCTCGACGATACCGGTCACGGTGGCGAGCGGCTTCAGCAGGGCATCACGTTCGGCTTGCAACAAGGGCATGGCTACAGGTCCGCAAAAGTGGGTTCAAATAGGGAAAGATTTTACCCGAAAACCGGCCTCAAGACACGCACTAGCTACCTCTGCCGGGCTGGCATCTTTGCCAGGCGCCGTGAGATGGCTGCAAGCGGCGGGTTGGCATGCTGAAAGTGATTGAAAGCACCCATCAGATGCGCCTCTGGCAACGCTTCAAACACCCCTTTGCGGGTTTGCCCCCATCGTCTGACGCACCGCAGCACGTTAATTTCAATGCGGGTGATTTGCCGCTCTACACTGGATTGAACGCTGCGTCGGAGGATGTATGGGACATCAGGAACAGGCTGTCAGCACGGCATACGGCAATGGCGAGGCTTTGAGTCTGGCGCGCGCCATCCTGGAGGGCTTTGATTTTCACTACCGCCTGTTCCGCGAATGTAGCCAGAGCGCCAAGGGTTTTTTTGAGGCGGGCGACACCCATGCCCAGCGCGAGACCGTCAAGCGGCGGATTGCCTTTTACGATCTGCGTGTAGACGAAGCGGTGGAGCGCATTCTCCAGGAGTTCCATCCGGAAAACCTGCCCGATGAAGTCTGGGCGCGCGCCAAGACGCAATACATCAGCTTGCTGGTGAACCACAAACAGCCAGAGCTGGCCGAGACGTTTTTCAACTCGGTGTGTTGCCGCATCTTGCACCGGACGTATTTCCACAACGATTTCATCTTTTACCGGCCGGCTGTTTCTACCGAATACATCGAAGCGTGGGAGCCGCAGGTTTACCGCACCTATTACCCCACGCGCACCTGGCTGGAAGACACGGTCGAGCGCATCCTGACCGATTTTGACTTCACGCTCCCGTTTGAAGACCTCAAGCGGGATGTCCGCTACATTTTGCGGGCTGCGCATGCCCATATGGGGCACTGGCCCAAGCTGTCTTTCAACTCGCAAATCCAGGTCATGGCCTCGCCGTTTTATCGCGGCAAAACGGCCTACATCATCGGCCGCGTGATCAACGGCGATCTGGATTTACCGTTTGCGCTGCCGCTATACCGCAACGACGCTGGCCAGTTGTACGTGGACGCCGCGCTGTTCAACCACTATCACATCCGCCATTTGTTCAGCCTGTCGCGCGCGTATTTCCTGGTGGATATGGACGTGCCCTCGGCCACCGTGCACTTTTTGCACCAGGTCTTGCCGGATTGCTCGCGCGCCGAGCTGTACACCATGCTGGGCCTGGGTAAACAGGGTAAAACCATGTTTTACCGCGAACTGTTCCATCACCTGCGTCATTCCAGCGACCGTTTCACCATTGCACCGGGGATCAAGGGCATGGTGATGATCGTGTTTACGCTGCCGTCTTTCCCCTTTGTGTTCAAGGTGATCAAAGACGTTATCCCGCCACCCAAAGAGGTAGACCGCAAACTGGTACGCGCCAAGTATCAGATGGTGAAGCAGCACGACCGGGTAGGCCGTATGGCCGACTCCTGGGAGTTCTCCAACGTCGCCCTGCCACGCGACCGCTGCGATCCGGAACTGCTGAACGAACTGGCGACGCTGGCCCCATCCATGTACGAGGAAGACGGCGATACGGTGGTCATCCGCCACTTGTACATCGAGCGCCGCATGATGCCGTTGAACATCCTGCTGGACCAAAGCCAGGGCCAGATTGTGGAAGACGTGATCCGCGATTACGGCAATGCGCTGCGCGAACTGGCCATTGCCAACATCTTCCCTGGCGACATGCTGTTCAAGAACTTTGGCATCACCCGCGCGGGCCGCGTGGTGTTCTACGATTACGACGAAATCGAATACATGACCGACTGCGATTTCCGCCGTATCCCCCCGCCGCTGGCACCGGAATACGAACTCTCTGGCGAGGCCTGGTACACCGGCCACAAGAACGAAGTTTATCCGGAAGAGTTCGGCACCTTCCTCCTGACCCGCGCCGACATGCGCGCCGCCTTCATGAAATACCACGCCGACCTGCTCACGCCCGACTTCTGGCAGCAAACAAAAGCGCGTATCCAGCGCGGCATTGTGGAGGACTTCTTCCCCTATCCGCAGGACACGCGGTTTAAGGTGCGGTTTGGCTCAGAGGGCGTGTAGCCCGCGTACTTCTGCGGCCCAACGCGGTTGGGTGTCCACGACCAACCTCTACGCCTTGTTTGGTGAATCAGGCACAATGGATTTGCCCCGCTCACGACCAGCCAGCTTGCTTTCATGCGTATTTTGACACCGCCCGATTTGCCCATTGCCGGCCTTGCCCTGCGCCAGCTTGAAGAACACGACCTGCCGGTCTGGTACGACTATCTGCGCCTGCCAGAGGTGATTGAGCACACCAGCTGGAATCTGCACTCTGCCGAAGATCTCATCCCCCTGTGGCAGGCATATGTGTCAGACGGCCTCACCACACCGCGCCGGCTGGCGTTGGTGGATGGCACGGATACCCTGGTGGGTACGATGGGGTTCCATACGGTCAACGATATGAACCGCAGCGCGGAGCTGGCGTATGACCTGGCGCCTGCGTACTGGGGGCATGGACTGGCAGCGCAGGTGAGCCGGGTGGTGGTGCCGTGGGCATTTGAGGCGTTTGGCTGGTTGCGGATCCAGGCGAGTGCCATGGAAAGTAACGTGCGCTCGGCGCGGGTGCTGGAGAAAGCCGGATTCCAGTTTGAAGGCTTGTTGCGCAGTTACCGGCTGGTGCGCGGTCAGCCCCGTAATTTTCGCTTGTTTGCGCGACTGGCGAGCGATCCTGCGCTGTAACTCCCTGGCGAAGAGGACAAAAAAAGGATGCCGTCTGGCATCCTTTTTTTGTGGCGCAACGCAGCCCGCCTTAGAACAACCGCTCGGCATACAGCGCGGTGGGGAAGGTGGCTTCCCAGCCGTGTTCGCCGTAGGGGTAGCTCTTCATGTTGTCGCAAACCCGCGCCAGCGTGCCGAAAAAGCGGCCTTGATTGTCGGTGGTCTGTGCCAGTTGTGCTGACATGCATAGCAGCGGCTTGCCGGTCATGTTTTCTGCCACGTCGCTGGCCAGGGTTTTTTGTTTGCCGGTGTATTTCACCAGCACCGGAATGCTGCCGCGCTCGCCCAGTTGTTCTGGCGAGAGGCGCGGCACAAAACGGAAGTCTTCATTGCGTGCACCCACGCTGGCAAACAGGCTGTTTTGCAGCACGCCGTCATGGTTGAACACGGCGGTAATGCCTGGTTTGTGATCGCCAAACACCACCACCATCACTGGCCGTTTGCGCTTGGCGGCGGCTTTTTGCAGGGCCACCACAAAGTGCTGCATGTCCGTGATGGATTTATCCAGCCGCGCGCGGTAGTCCGCCTCGCCATTGTCATCGTTGGCGCCGACGTATTTGCCGTGCGTCATGACAGTGGCCATGAACATCATGGTTTTTTGTTTCTTCGGGCTCTGGTTGTAGAGCGCCAGCACCTTGTCAAACAGGAGGGTGTCGTCTGGCCAGCCTTCTTCGTTCCAGTTCATCTCATCGACAAAGTGCGTCTCATCAAAGCCGAACTTGGGATAGATGATGTTGCGCTTCCAGAACGTGGAGTAGTAATCGTGCAGGCCGTAGGTGTGGTAACCCTCTTTGCGGAAATGGCTGACGATGGTGTGGGCGTCGTTCCGGTACTGGTTGGCAAAGTTCTGGTAATCCACACCAGGAAACACCTTGCTGGATAGCCCGGTCAGTACTTCGAACTCGGCCTCTGCCGTGCCGCCGCCATACACCGGGCTGACCATGTGGGTGAGCGCAAAGCCATTGTCATCACGCAGGCGCAGTACAGCCGTGGGGAAGCGGTTGTCTTCAGTGGTAAAACAGGATTCGCACAGAATCACGAAGACGTCAGGATCGGTAGCGTCAAACTGGCGCAGCGGTGCTGCTGCGTAGAAATTGTGCGGGCCATGCCTGGGCGGCGGTACGGTTTCTGCGTTCAGGTACAAGTGACCCAGCACGCCATTGCTGCGGGCGTTCTCGCGGAAATTGTACGAGAGGTATTCCGTATGCAGCGCGTTGGTCACTTGCGGGGTCAGGTAGTCATCCAGCCGGGCGGGGTTTTCCATACGCACGTAAAACATGGCGGGCAGGATTAACGCTGGCAGCAGGCGCCAGGAGACAAAGCGCGGGTGGCGATACAGGCCGTAGCCAATGGCCAGAACGGTCATGCTGACATACGCCACCAGGTGCCAGTCGGCATAACCGGTGAGCGCGGCGCCCTGAGAGACCTCGAACAGATCACGCGTGAGCAGCGGCTCGCCGGTGGCGTCTTCCTTGATCCAGCTGCCGTTCAGTAACGCGCCTTCCAGGCCAATGGTGGCCGCCACAGCGGACCAGCGCTCCAGAAAAGCAAAGAAAAACAGAAACAACAGCACCTGAAAGAGCGCGCGCGGCGCGTCCCATTCGGTGTCGACCAGCAGACGGCCGACGATCAGCAGTGCAAAGGGTGCAACAGGGCTGAATTTCTTCCAGGCAGGCGCAACCCAGGCCGGCAGAGTCGGCTGCAGTTTGCGGAAACCTATGTCCGCAATGGCGGCGGGGCTAAGCAATTTCATGTTTCAGTCGTTCGGGACAGCAGAACGGCGAGGAAAAACAGTCGACCATAGCCGCGATCCCGATGTAAGCAAACGTGAATTTTGACAATTTTATGACCAGCTTGCCAAAAGACTGACTAATGGCAACACAGGTTCCCGGTATTGCACGTTTTTTTTGCGGTCCTTATCATCGTTTGCAGCTTATCCAGCCGCAAACGCAATCCGGTCAGAGACCGGGCCCGCTGCCCATCCGCAGCCGGCCTGAGTGATCTGCGCTTATTGTCGCGTCCGCCCGTTTGCTCTTTCATACCTACCGCCTGGCATGGGGAAGGAATGCGGCTGTCACAAGCATTGGGCATTTCTTTGTCATGGTCTGGCCCATAACTACAGAGAGCACCATGACGACCACTGCAAGCCGGCCGCCCGCCAATTCCACGGCGCGCGTTGCGGTAGCCAGCTTTATTGGCACCGCGATCGAATTTTTTGATTTCTATATCTTTGCCACTGCCGCCGCCCTGATCATCGGCCCCACGTTTTTCCCCAAAGAATCGGCTACTGCGCAATCGCTTAACGCCTTTGTGACGTTTGGCATCGCCTTTCTGGCGCGCCCGGTGGGTTCCGCCTTGTTTGGCCATTTTGGCGACCGGATCGGGCGTAAATCCACCCTGGTGGCGTCTTTGCTGGTTATGGGCGTCTCCACTACGCTGATTGGCTTCCTGCCCAGTTACGAGAGCATTGGCGTGGCTGCGCCCGTGATCCTGTGTGTGCTGCGTTTTGGTCAGGGTATTGGCCTGGGCGGCGAGTGGGGTGGCGCTGCGTTACTGGCAACAGAGAACGCACCCGCCGGCAAACGTGCATGGTTTGGCATGTTCCCGCAAATGGGGCCATCGATTGGTTTTCTGTTTGCCAACGGCCTGTTCTTTGGCCTGGCGGTGCTGCTCTCGGACGAACAGTTCAAAAGCTGGGGCTGGCGTGTACCGTTCATTTTCAGCGCAGCGCTGGTCATGGTTGGCCTGTATGTACGCCTGAAACTGCACGAGACCCCCATCTTTGCGCAAGCCATGCAACGCAACGAGCGCGTGCGCGTGCCGCTGTTTGAAACGCTCTCCAGCCATCTGGTCCCCGTGCTGCAAGGCGCGTTTTCCATGGTGGTGTGTTATGCGTTGTTTTACATCTCGACCGTATTTGCGCTGTCTTATGGCGTGGGCACACTGCATTACAGCAAGCCGCAGTTCCTGGCCATGCTGTGCTTTGCGGTGTTGTTCATGGCGCTGGGCACGCCGCTCTCTGCCTGGGCGAGCGACAAATGGGGCCGCCGCCCGGTGCTGTTGCTGGGCACCACGCTGGCCATGTTGTCCGGCTTTGCCATGGCGCCGTTGCTGGGTGGTGGCACCACATTCAGCGTGGGTTTGTTTTTGGTGATCGAACTCTTTTTGATGGGCTTTACCTTCGGCCCGATGGGTGCCCTGCTGCCCGAGATTTTCCCCACTCGCGTGCGTTATACCGGGGCATCGATTGCCTATAACGTCGGCGGCATTATTGGCGCATCGATTGCGCCCTTTATTGCCAAAATCCTCGTCGACAAAGGCGGGCTGTCCTGGGTGGGCGGCTATGTCTCGGTCGCCGCGTTGTTGAGTTTCCTCGCCGTCTTGTCGATGCGTGAAACCCGTTCTGCTGATCTGATCAGTACGGGGAGAACCGCTGCCAATGATGAAGAGGTTACACCGGCAGCCCAACGCGTTTGATTGGTGGCTGGGCTAAAGAAAAACGGCGTCCGCGGGGCGCCGTTTTTTGTGTGTGTTTGATGTGTTAGCCCTGCCAGCAAAGGCCGCCGGCGGCGGCCGCACTGGATTCCGGCTCAAGACCGGAATGACGAAGTGGTGGGATGCACGTTGAATTGGCTGTGGCTGTGGCTGTGGCTGTGGCCGTTGGGGTTGGGGTTGGGGTTGTTTTTGACTTTCCTCCCCCATTAAAGCCAAGCGCCGAGGGCGTGGAGGGAGACCTTAGGCTCCCGACCAACCGAGGGCAGCCCGGAGGGCCGCAGGGCTGGGGTCGCCTTTCTTTGGTTACTTTCTTTGGGGCCGCCGAGGTGGCGAAGCAAAGAAAGTAGGGTGCTCCCGCCACCGCGGGTATCAAATGCCTTTAAATAAACCCGCGCCGAAGGCGCTAACAGCGGTTCATGGTTTTAAGCCAGCCACGGTGGATTGCCGCTACCACTCCGAATCCACCCTACTCGCTGGTATCCACTGCAAACCCCGTTTACCCTGCCAATTCAGTCCTGATCTCAAACTGCCCACTCAAAGTCTTGTGCACCGGGCATTTCTCTGCCACCCGCAGCAAATCTGCACGCGCGGCATCATCCAGCGCGCCGCCCAGCGTGATATGCCGCTGCAGGTGGTACACGCCGCCTTCCTCTTCATGCGTGATCTCCACCCGAATACTCTCCAGCGGGTAATTACGCCGCCGGGCATACAGTTGCAGTGTGAGCGAGGTGCATGCCCCCAGTGCGGAATCCAGCAATTCATGCGGGTCTGGCGCGCCGGGCGCACCGCCGCTGGCCGCGCCCATGTCGGCTGTCCATTGGGCGCTGCCATTGCTGAGCTGGGTAATGGTGGCCTGGCTGGCGGCCTGCCATGTCACGTGGATGGTCATAAAGGCTCCTTGAAGCGGTCAAAAGGGCAGTGTGCTTAGTGTAGAACAGCGCAACCGATCCACCCCAGGTCGCTTGCCAATGACAAAGCCGGGATGACCATCAAGGTCGATCCCGGCTTTGTCATTGCGGCGAGCAGATCAGTCTGCCTTGGCGAGCACCCCTTCCAGTTTGGAGAGGAAAGACTGCCAACCCCAGTTCGCGCCCTGCAGATTGCGGTCTTCGTGTGGTTTGAAGCCGCTTTGCTCCATGCGCAAAAGCACGCCGCCGTCCGTGGGGGCCAACGTGAACGTCACTACGGTCTGGATACCGGTGGGAGCTTCTTCGCCAGAGGCACACCAGGTGTAGGCCAGTTTGCTGGGGGCTTCTACGGTCAGCACTTCGCAATCGGTTATGCCGTTCCAGCCGGGCATGGCCGGCATGCGAAAGCTGAAGCGATGGCCAACCACGGGTTCAAAGTCATTGCTCATCAGCCATTCTTCAATGAGCGGACCTTGGGTCAGGGCCCGCCAGACTTTGTCTTGTGCGTGGGCAAAAACGCGTTCCACCACCACGGCGCGCAGAGTCTGATCGGTATCGGGTTTGTTCATTGGTCCATCCTCTTCAAAAGGTCATCAAGTCGATCAAAACGGTCTGACCAGAAAGCGTTGTAGTAACGCAGCCAGTCCACCAGCGGGTTCAGCGCGCCAGGCTGGGCGCTGTAATGCGTCTGGCGGCCGTCACGCCGTTCTGTCACAAGGCCGGCCTCTTTGAGGATGGCCAGATGTTTGGACACCGCCGGTTGCGACACCCCGGCCTGATCGGTCAGGGCGCGCACGTTTTGCTCACCCTGGCGGCAAAGCCGTTCATAAACGGCGCGCCGGGTAGGGTCTGCCAGTGCGTGAAATAGAGAGTCAGTCATGGTATCCATGAAAAAATCATAACCATATGGTTATTGATTGGCAAGTCACCCGCCGAAGAACGGTATTTTACCCGGATGATATTGACGAAGTATTTATATCCGGGTAAATTTGATTGATTCACTTCACTTGCAGCAGGTACACCATGACGCATCCTATCCATTGCACGGCCTTTGTCGGTCACCGGCGCGTTGCCAGCGGCTTGTTGCGTGATGTGGCGCTGGCCATTAAACAAAGTGGCGCAGATGAAGCCGACGCGCCGCTGCTGGTTTTTGACGACATCACGGCCCGTCCGGTTGAGCTGGATTTACGGGGTACAGCGGCGGAAATGGCCGCGCGCATCGTCGAAGTGATCGGCACGGCAGATCACGAAGAAGAAGCCGATGCACCGCGGGGACGTGGCCGGCCCAAACTGGGCGTGGTTGCACGGGAGGTCACATTGCTGCCACGTCACTGGGAATGGTTGAACAGCCAGCCAGGCGGCGCGTCTGTGGTATTGCGCAAGCTGGTCGAGGCCGCCCGCCATGCCAGCGCCGCACCAGACCGCCGTCGCCATGCGCAAGAGGCGTGTTATCGCTTCATGTCGGCATTGGCAGGCAACCTGCCGGGGTTTGAAGAGGTATCGCGCGCCTTGTTTGCGCCCGATCAGGCTCGTTTTGAGACACTGATTGGCGCCTGGCCAGAAGATGTGCGCGACTACGCCGCCAGGTTGGCCGAAGGCGTCTGGGCCTGACGGTCATGCCTCGTCGACGTGGCTGAAACGGTCTACGCTGGTGGAGTCAGCTTCTCTGGATAGCGTATTGCCCCATGCCGCAGATTGACCGTGAGACCCTGCATCGTTATGTAGACCGTACCAACTTTGTGGTGCGCTGTGCCGCATCCGCCACGCTGGCGTGGTATGCCGCGGTCTTGCTGCAATCGCCGCATCCGGTCTGGGCGTCGATGTCAGCACTGATTGTCTCGCAAGAAACCGTCCACGCTACACGCGCCTCGGTGCTGGGGCGCGTGGCTGGCACACTTATCGGCGCATTGGTGGCGTTGGTGGTTAATGTGGCGGGCGACCATTGGCAACTGGCCGTGCCTTTGCAACTGGCGGTGGCGGTGGGCATTTGCGCCATCATTGCCATGGGTCGCCCGGCCATCCGGGTATGCCTGTGGACCTGCCCGCTGGTACTGCTGACCACCACCAGCACCGAGTCCCCCTTGCTTACCGCCGTTTACCGCACGGCCGAAGTATTGATTGGCGTGATCATTGGCGGCTTGCTCCACCTGGCGGAAGCCAGCCTGATGACCTGGCTGCACCTGGGGCGCTATCGCCTGGCAGAAGAACAACCAGAACTGCCTGGCCGATTGCTGGAAGCCCACCTGCGCGGCGTGGCGCAGCACAAAAAGGACGTGGAAAACATGCTGCACCAGGGGAATGACTGAGCCGACGTGCCAGAGCGTAAATGCCGGGCCGACGCAATAGTATGAGTTGCAGTTGCAGTTGCAGTTGCAGTTGCAGTTGCAGTTGCAGTTGGGTTTGCCGTTGTTTTTGACTTTCCCTCCCCATCAAAGCCCAGCGCCGAAGGAGGGAGGGAGACCTAGGCTCCCGACTGACTGAGGGAAGCCCGGAGGGCCGCCAGGCTGGGTCGCCTTTCTTTGGTCACTTTCTTTGGCGAAGCAAAGAAAGTGACGTGCTCCGGCCACCGCCGGTATCAAATGCTTTTCAAGCCCGCGCCAACGGCGCTAACAACGGTGGTTCTCGTCAGAGAACGGAGCCGTTCCGGCTCCAGACTGGATTCCCGCCAAGGGGGCCGCCGAGGTCGGAAATGATGAGTCAGTGGGTGTGCCAGGCAACGGCCCAGCCAAACCAGTTACCCGTGTCCCTTCTCACTATCCATATGCGCCATCTGCGCCGGCTGATAGCGCTCCCCTGCCGCCGCATCGGCCGGAATGGCCGCTTCAATCTGCGCCAGCTCCGCCGCGCTCAGGGCGACATCGAGCGCCCCTAACGACTCTGCCAGCCGCGTGCGGGATCGCGCACCAATCAGCGGCACAATATCGGCCCCGCGTGACAGCACCCAGGCAATAGCCAGTTGTGCCACGGTTACGTTTTTGGCTTGGGCCAGGCCGCGCAAGGTATCGACCAGCGCCAGATTATGTGTGAGGTTATCGCCAGAAAAGCGTGGCGCAGAGCCACGGAAATCGCCCTTGGCCAAGGAACGTTCTGGTGTCCAGTGGCCGCTGATCAAGCCGCGAGAAAGTACGCCGTACGCGGTGATGCCAATGCCCAGTTCGCGGCAGGTCGGCAAAATGGCGGCCTCCAGCGAACGGGAAATCAGCGAGTACTCAATCTGCAGGTCAGAGATCGGGGCGACTGCGGCAGCCCGGCGGATGGTCTCCGCGCCCACTTCAGACAAACCCACGTGGCGCACGTAGCCTTCTTCAATCAAACGGCTGATTGCCCCCACCGTGTCTTCAATCGGCACATTCGGGTCCAGCCGGGCCGGGCGGTAGATATCGATGTAATCCACGCCCAGGCGCTTGAGAGTGTAGGCCACAAAGTTGCGCACGGCGGCGGGGCGGGCATCGTAACCGCTCCAGCCATTGGCCGGATCACGCAGCGCGCCAAATTTCACGCTGATCTGCACCTTGTCCCGGTTTTTGCCCTTGAGCGCACGGCCAATCAGCATTTCGTTGTGGCCCATGCCGTAAAAGTCTCCGGTATCAAGCAGCACCATGCCGGCGTCCATCGCAGCATGAATGGTGGCGATGCCTTCTTCTTCATCTGCCGGGCCGTACATGCCCGACATGCCCATGCAGCCCAGGCCAAGGGCGGCGGTGACCGGGCCGGTTTTTCCAAGTTGTCGCTGTTGCATCTTACAGACTCCAGGAGAGGTAAAGGGCCGGCAGGTTTGCCCAGGGCCGATGCCTTGCATTGTGATTGACTGGATATTCCGGATAAAGCGGCTGAATCTGGATTTATTATACGAAGATCAAAAACAATCAGTGCAATACGCCCGGAGCCTGCGATGGATCGCATTGAAGCCATGCACGTCTTTCTCAAAGTGGCTGAGTTCAGCAGTTTCAGCAAGGCGGCGGATGTACTGCATCAGCCCCGCGCCACCGTGAGCAACGCCATTCAGCAGCTGGAAAAACGGCTAGGGGCCCAACTGTTTCAGCGCACCACCCGGCGTGTCAGTCTGACCCAGGAAGGCTTGATCTATCAGGAACGCTGCACGCGGCTGGTGGCCGAGCTGGAAGAAACGGACAACCTATTTACCAGCGCAGCACATCGGCCTGGCGGAATTGTCCGGGTAGATCTGCCAGAGCGCATGGCACGGCTGGAGGTGATCCCGCGTTTACCGGAGTTCTTTGATCGCTACCCGGAAATCCAGCTGCGCTTTGGCGCCCATGACCGCTTTGTTGATCTGGTCAGTGAAGGGGTTGATTGCGCTGTGCGGGTGGGCGAACTACCGGATTCCACCCTTATGGCGCGCCGTGTGGGCCAGCTGACGCAGATCAATTGCGCCTCTCCTGCCTATCTGGCGCGGTATGGCGTGCCGCAATCCATTGCAGACCTGGAACAGCATCTGGCGGTCAATTTTCATTCCAGCCTGGCGGGGCGTGATCTGGATTGGGAATACGTGGCGCAAGGGCAAACGTATCAGGTACGCATGAAAAGCCGGATTTCGGTCACCAGTTCAGAAGCCTATATGGCGTGCTGCCTGGCCGGTCTGGGGCTGGTGCAAGCGCCGGCAAGCGGCATACAGCCTTTGCTGGCAAGCGGGCAGTTGCAGGAAGTTTTGCCGCAATACCGTGCTGCGCCACTGCCGGTTTCTGTGGTCTATGCTCAAAACCGGCGCCTGTCTGCGCGGGTGCGGGTATTTGTAGATTGGGTGGCAGAGGCGCTACAGCAGAACTTGCAGACAACGACACCGTTAGTCGGTTGATCAGCGGTGCTGACTCGTAATCAGCATTCATTTGGCATAATGCGCCCCGAACAGAAATTGCTGATATAACAAGGATAATTGTCATGCTGCACACCTTGCAGGGGCGCGTTGCGGCGGCCGTCGCCGTCATCTTGCTTCCGGTTATTCTCGGCGGGGCCTTGCTGTTTGCACTCAATGAGAGCACGCGGGTTCACGACGAGACCGATCAACAGGCACAACAAGCGCTCGATAACGCGGTGGATCAGCTCAAGCTGACCAACGACCAGATGAAAGCGCGGGTCGATGCCGCCATGAAGCTCCTGAAAGCGCGCGGTCTGGCGCTGGGCCAGCCGGCAAGCGGCCCCGCCGTCGCCGTGAAAGACAAGCAGCCGCCTGATCTTTTGCTGGGTACGGCGGCGCAAGCCAACCATTTTGAACTGGTGGATGGCGTTCTGGACATCATGGGCGGCACCGCCACTTTGTTCTCCCGCGCGGGCGATGACTTTGTCCGCGTGTCCACCAATGTCAAGAAAGATGGCAACCGTGCCATTGGCACCGTGCTTGATCCAAAGGGGCGTGCCATCGCGGCAATCCGCCAGGGGCAGCCGTTTTACGGGCAGGTAGATATCCTGGGTAATCCGTACATTACCGGTTACGAGCCAATCCGGGATGCCGGCAACAACGTGATCGGCATCTGGTATGTGGGTTACAAGGTTGATCTTTCGCCCATGCAAGCCACAGTGGGCCGCATTCATTTGCTGCAAAGCGGCTTTGTGGCCGTGGTCGATGACAAAGGCAAAGTGCGCTTTCACTCGGGCAGCGTGGATGACGCGACGGCGCAAAGCCTGATCGACAGCGCCCCGGCCGGCTGGGCGCATATCGAACAACCGTTTGAAGACTGGAAATTCAAAGCCGTGGCCATGTGGCCAGAGTCTGAAGTCAACCAGATTGCCCGGCAGCGGGCGTTGGTGATTGGCATCAGCGCGGTGGTGGTGGCGGTGTTGCTCTTGCTGGTCTTGCTGGCCTTGTTGCGCCATATGGTGCTCAAGCCCCTGGGCGGCGAGCCTGCAGACGCCGTGCGGGCCGCGCAAGCCATTGCCGATGGTGATTTGTCTTTCCCGCTGCATCTGACCAATGCCTCACGCGATAGCATGATGGTGGCCATTGGCCGCATGCGCGATGCCCTGCGCGCCATGATTGAAGAAATCCAGGCCGAAGCGCGTGGCGTTAACGAAATTGCCGGGCGTTTTAACGTGACCTCACAGCAGATTGCCGAAGGCTCTGCCCGCCAGTCCGACGCGACCACCACCATGGCAGCAGCGCTGGAAGAACTGACCGTCAGCGTGAGCCATATTTCTGCCAGCGCGCAGACGTCGCTGGATCACACTGCGCAAAGCGCCGATCTGAGCCGCGAAGGCGAGCAGGTGATCGCCCGCACGGTGCACGAAATCCAGGGGATCGCCGCTCAGGTTGATGAAACCGCACGCGTAATCGCCACCACGGTAGAGAAAACCGTGGCGATTGCCAGCGTGGTCAAAGTGATCCGTGAGGTTGCCGACCAGACCAATCTGTTGGCACTGAACGCGGCCATTGAAGCAGCGCGGGCCGGTGAACAGGGCCGCGGATTTGCAGTCGTGGCCGACGAGGTCCGCAAACTGGCTGAACGTACCGCCCAATCGACCACGGAAATCAGCCAGACCATTGCCGCCGTGCAGGAAAGCGCCAGCGAAACCACCCGCAATATCCAGACGACTCAGGGTCGGGTAGCGCAGGGTGTGGAACTGGCCAACCAGGCAGGCGCGGCGATCCGGCGCATTGAAGAGGCATCTGGCGAGGTATTGCGTGTGAGCCGTGAAATCACCGTGGCGCTGCGTGAGCAAAGCCAGGCCAGCAACGACATTGCGGCCAATGTAGAGCGGGTGACACAGATGATCGTGCAGAACGAATCCGCCTCACGCGATGCGGCGCATGAAGCGCAAGAAATGCATCAGGTGGCCAGCAATCTGAACACCACACTGTCCCGCTTCAGGCTGTAATACGGGGCGCAGCAAAGATCTGGGGCCAGCAAGTGCAGGCCCCGAAAGTCAAAAGACCGGCACAGGCCGGTCTTTTGTTTTGCTCATCTCACACCGCGGACCAGCTTTTGCCCAGCGGGTTGAAGGTCGGCTTCTGGCCGCCCCACAGTTGTTCCAGATCGTAGTAGTCACGTACTGCGGGCAGCATGACGTGAACCACCAGCGAACCGGCGTCAACGAGGACCCACTCACCGGAGTCTTCGCCTTCAGTGCTGACAATCTCAAAACCCTTGGCCTTGAGTTCAACGCTGACGTTGTTAGCCAGAGCGCGAACCTGGCGGTTGGATTCGCCGGTAGCGACGATCATGCAATCAAAAAGATCGGTGAGCTGCGTGGTATCAAGAACCAGAATTTCCTTGCCCTTGATGTCTTCCAGTGCCGCTACTGCGACATCGCGCATCTGCTGTATGTGTTCGTTCATGCATCCATATCCTGCGGTGGCCGACGGTGCGGGCCGGTTGCAATTGCAAACCGGTGCTGGTCCGGCGGCACGGGCCGCTTCAAGTTAGGTAAAGCCCGGACTGCCGAATGGCTTCGGCGACCGGAGTCAGGCCGCTGACATCTTCCCCGTGCGCAAGTTTGTCGCGCAGTTCGGTTGATGAGAACGGCATGAGCGGGGTTGGCAGGATGCTGATCCTGCCTTTGCCCAACGCAGCAGGCTGCGCCGGGACTGCGCGGTGCTGTAGTTCCCGCGCGAGTTCTTCAGAAAGTGTAGTCCAATCGTAACCGGGTCGCGCAGCAATCACCAGGTGTCCGGCGTCCAGCAGATCTTGCCAACGGTGCCAGCTTTCCAGGTGATGGAACGAATCCCCGCCGACCAGCCAGACCAGCAATGTGTCTGGCAGCTCGCCCTGCAACTCGGCCAGCGTATCTACCGTATAACAGTAGCCGGCGCGGCGCACCTCCCGGTCGTCGGCTGTCAGACCAGGTTCATGCGCAATCGCGGCCTGTACCCAATCAAACCGCTGTTGCGGCGACACGGGCGGGGCCGTGCGGTGCGGTGGCAAGCCGGTGGGAATCAGCCGGACTTCAGGCAGCGCAAACGTGTCATGCAATGCCCGGGCCAGAATCAGGTGGCCGTTATGGATGGGATCAAACGTGCCGCCGAAGATGCCTGTGGCAGTCTGCGGCGGCGCAGTTAGCTCTGCGCTGGTCAAACCCGGACTTCTCCGTTGCCCAGCACAATCCACTTTTCACTGGTCAGGCCCTCAAGCCCAACTGGGCCGCGTGCATGGATTTTGTCGGTGGAAATCCCGATTTCCGCACCCAGGCCGTATTCAAAACCATCGGCAAACCGGGTAGACGCGTTCACCATGACAGAGGCCGAATCCACTTCCCGCAAAAAGCGCCGGGCCTTGGTGTAGTTCTCGGTCACGATGGCGTCGGTATGGTGCGAACCATAGGTGTTGATGTGATCCATGGCGGTATCGAGATCCGGCACAATGCGGATCGACAGGATCGGCGCCAGGTATTCTGTCCGCCAGTCTTCTTCTGTCGCGGCAATGGCATCGGGCAGGATGTCGCGCGTGGCCGCACAACCTCTCAGTTCCACGCCCTTGCTGCGGTAAATGTCCGCCAGCGGTAACAACACGCGTTGGGCTGCATTGGCATGAACCAGCAGCGTTTCCATGGTGTTGCAGGGCGCATAGCGATGCGTTTTGGCGTTGTCGGCAATGCGGATGGCCTTGTCGGTATCCGCTTCGTCGTCAATGTAAACGTGGCAAATGCCATCCAGATGCTTGATCACGGGGACGCGCGCATCTTTGGCAATCCGCTCAATCAACCCCTTGCCACCACGCGGCACGATCACGTCGACAAATTCGGTCATGGTGATCAACTCACCCACCGCAGCGCGGTCAGGTGTTTCGATAATCTGGACGGCAGCTTCAGGCAAACCCGCTTCTGCCAGACCGGCTTTCACCAGTTGGGCAATGGCCTGGTTGCAATGAAACGCCTCGCGGCCGCCACGCAAAATGGTGGCATTGCCGGATTTGATGCACAGGCCGGCGGCATCGGCTGTCACGTTGGGACGAGCTTCATAAATGATGCCGACCACACCCAGCGGCACGCGCATCTTGCCGACCTGGATACCGGTGGGGCGAAATTTGAAATCGCCCATTTCACCAATCGGATCACGCAAGGCAGCAATCTGGCGCAGGCCTTCGGCCATGCTGGCAATGGTTTTTTCAGTCAGTTGCAGACGGTCCAGCAGTGCTGGTTCAAGGCCGTCGGCGCGGGCTTGTTCCATATCACGCGCGTTGGCGGCCAGCAGGTCTTGCGCGTTGGCTTCAATACCAGCGGCAATGGCCAGCAAAGCGGCATCTTTGGCGCGAGTCTCGGCCTTGGCCATGGC
>JASLES010000067.1 GCA_030151005.1 Silvimonas sp. | reverse complement strand
GATTACGCAGGCGCTGGCTGGAATCCGGCTTCAACGCCGAGCCTGTGGAAAGACCTTGGTGTAGATAGCGGCGGCGCAACGCCGACACCCACGCCAGTTCCCACACCGACGCCAACGCCGACACCGACAGCAACACCTACTCCAAATCCGACACCCACCCCCACACCCGCGCCATCCGGTAATTGCTATGCCGCGTGGAGTGCCAGCACCGCATACAACAGCGGTGCGACGGTGAGCTACAACGGTGTGAACTACAAGTCTAATTTCTGGACACAAGGCAACAACCCGAGTACCAGTAGCGGCGCAGCTGGTTCTGGTCAGCCCTGGACCGTTGTGGGTAATTGCAGTGGCGGCGCGACGCCGACACCTACCCCAACTCCAACTCCAACTCCAACTCCAACACCAACACCTACACCTACACCTACACCTACACCTACACCAACGCCGACGCCGACGCCGACGCCGACGCCTACTCCAACACCTACACCAACGCCGACGCCAGCCCCCACTCCGTCTGGCAGCTTGCCCAAGCACGTGCTGGTGGGTTATCTGCATTCCAGCTTTGCCAACGGTTCTGGCTATATCACCATGGCCAACGTCTCCAATGATTGGGACGTGATCGCTCTGGCGTTTGCAGATTCGGATACCAACGGCAACATCACCTTTACCCGTTGCCAGCCCAGCGAATGCCCGAATGTAGAAAGCGACGCTGACTTCAAAGCAGCCATCAAGGCCAAACAAGCACTGGGCAAGAAGGTGATTATTTCGGTCGGTGGCGCCAACGGCCTGGTGCAGTTGAACAACGCTGCGGCGGTAAGCAACTTTGTGACCTCGGTAGAAAACATCGTCGATACCTGGGGTCTTGATGGCGTCGATATTGACTTTGAAAACCAGTCGCTATCGCTTGATGCCGGGGATACGGACTTCACCGCCCCCAAAACGGCCAAGATCGTTAATCTGATCAGCGCACTGACGCAAATCACCAGCCACTACGGCAGTAACTTTGTGCTGACCATGGCGCCAGAAACCTTCTTTGTCCAGTTGGGCTACAGCTTCTACGGCCCGGGCCCGAGCGGTTCTGCTGACGCGCGTTCTGGTGCCTTCCTGCCGGTGATTTATGCCATGCGTAATCAACTGACGTTGCTGATGGTGCAAGACTACAACTCTGGTCCGATCACCGGGCTGGATGGTCAGTACCACACCATGGGTGGCGCCGACTTCCTGACCGCCATGACGGATATGGAAATCGCGGGTTTTGCGGTGGCCAATAACGGCGGCAAAGTGTGGCCAGGCTTGCGCCCGGACCAGATTGCCGTGGGCATTCCAGCCAACCCCAATGCGGGCAATGGGTTTGTGGCAACGGCTGACGTCGAATCGTCACTGGATTGTTTGATGAAGGGCGCCAACTGCGGTAGCTACAAACCGCATCAGGTCAGCCCGACACTGCGTGGTTTGATGACCTGGTCGATTAACTGGGATGTCTACAGCGGTTCTTCGTTCTCGCAACCGTACCGGGCCTATCTGAACAGCTACGGGCAATAAAACCGGTACACAGAGAGATCTATCAGACCTGGCGCCTCCTTTTTCGGGAGGCGCTTTTTTTGTGCGACACCATCCTTCAAGCCACGATTTCGCACGCATCTCCCTGCCCCTGTCCCATAAAAAACGGCAACGCGTTTCATCGCGTTGCCGTTCAATTTCCGTTCTGGCGTATTGACGGTCAATTCACCGAGGTCGGTGCATTGGCTGCCGGGAACGGAACGAATGCATTGGTACAATCATACGGGCTAGATACGCTGGTACTGCTACGGCCATCGTAGACCAGGAAGTTGTTCGCACCCGCCGCCGACTGCAGCATGGCGGCAAACGACACCGGACCCGGCCCCATTGATAGTTGCGCATACGACGCCAGACCCGGCAGGCCACTCCCCGCGCTGCCCCAAGCCGGCGTTGAATCGAACACCACGTTATCCAGCTGAATACTTTGCAGTGGATAGGTTTGCGGTGCGCCAGAATACGAATAGCCCCTGAAACCAATCAACGCCTTGCCGGCATAGACCGAACCTGCGACATCTACATTGTGTACGTTGCGTAACGTCACCGCGCTGACCTGCGGATAAAGCTTGTTTGTCGAGCCCTGAGCGCTACCGTAATAGTCGTCAATCAACAGCGGATATTGCACCCGGCGCGTACACAGACCATCTACCAGTACACCGCTCACCAAGCCACCGCGGCTGTCATCCGTCTTGATCCGGAAACCGCTGGTTGCACCGGCATCGAAACCATCTACCGTCATATCCTTGATCGTCACATTGGTCAGGCTCGAATCGGTTTCGCTACCAATTGACATGCCATGCGTGTAATAAAAACGGTTATGCAAAATCTGGATATTGGAACTGGCCGGGGACGTGTGTGACTTGATGGCGATACCATCGTCGCCCACGCTGACATGATTGAATGCGATGAGCACATTCTGCGACTGCCCTGGATCAATACCATCGGTGTTCTTGGTAGTGTCTGGCGTAAAACAGGTGCTGGCGGTTGTGGTATTGGCGGCCCCTGACACCACAGGTGTTGTTCCAGACTGGCACTTATAACCGGCAACCGAGTATTCCATTGAGGGCGTTAAAAGCTTGTTGCCCCAGATTGTTGCGCCGCTAGTGCCGCTGGTCACAACGTGGAACTTGGGTGCATTTTGCAGCGTGAGCTGATACAGCACAAAGTTTGTACCGTTATTGACTTGCACCAGGCGCGGGTTGTTCTGATTGGCATTACTCAAGGTTTTGGTCAATGCGCCAACGTCCCACCAGGTCAGCGTATTGGCATAGGGCCCTGAGGTCATCACTGCGCCACCCCGGCCATCTACAGTACCCGGCCCGTAGACACCGCTGTTGTTTGGCGTCACGGAGATCAGCGGATTACAACCATTGTCGCTGCTTGCGGTTCCACCGCAGCTGTTCTTGCCAGCAATCTGGTAGTCGGCCGGGCTGCGTGATGCGAACAACGTGACGCCCTGGTCAATCCACAAGCTCACACCACTCGCGAGCGTTAGCGGGCCCGTCAGGAAGGCATTCTGCCCAGCGCTGCCTGCAACCAGCTTGACGGCCTGACCTGCAGCGCAGCTGTTCAGAGCACTCTGGATCCGGGCAGCATCAGGCTGGGAGTTCGCGGGATTGGCATCGACCGATGCATCAAGCAGATTACTGCTGTTCTTGCCAAGCTGTGCTGCCACTGTCGCGCAGACGATAGCCGGCAAGTCCGGCTCTTTGCCTGTAACGGCCGGATCATTAACCGCTGTGGCGGGCCAGAGTGTTGAGTTCAATGAGGGTACGGGCGTTGTCGCCGGATTGCTTGCCGCGGAAGAAGACGTAGCCGACGTAGTCGTCGAACCACCGGAATCACCGCCGCCACCGCACGCGCTTAGCGCTGTCGCAAGCGTCGTGGCCAGCATGACTGGCATGAACACATTTCGTTTCTGTTTCATTGGAGCATTTCCCACTTGGGCCAACCGGCCATGAGGCCAGTCATGGAGCATGGACAGGCGCACGAGGAATGCCGTAGCACCCCTCGTGGCCGGATTACGGCGACTACGGCTGGATCATCAATCGATGGATATTGAGCGTGCCCGTACCCTGATTACAGATACGCACCCAGATAGGCGAAGATGACGGGGAAAGCCGGGCTGGCAAGTTCGCCGTATTTACAGCAGTCGTCGTCACGGTGCTCGCCGCCGCGCTGACTTTGGTGCCCGAATAGGTTCCGGCAACCAGATCCTCATCGTAGAACCCGGTGCTTTGGGTCGCGGAGCCTAGATCAATGACCTTGTTCCAGCTTGATCCATCGGAACTGGTCGCAACGCTGAAATTGATAGTGCCGGTCTGTGCAATGGTGAGGCCGAATTGCGAGAAACTCTGCAGTTTGAAGACCAGTTGCCCCCCCATGCCACTGCTATCACATGTGCTTGCCACTGAACCGAAATTCCCCAGTGTGAACGCACCGGTGTACGGGTACGTATATGTATATGTCCCATCGGTACTTTTCTTGGTGAGCGCAGCCGATTGAGAATCATACTTGGCTGGAACCGGCGTAGTGGCCGTGCTCGGAAACCCGTAAATAAACTGGTTTCCGGTTGCCGCCTGTGTGCCGTCCAGAAAATACAGGGTTGCAGGAGACGTTTGCTCTGTTGCGCCCACCAGGAAAGGGACGATGGAACTGTCAGAGACCGGGTTCAGTTGGGATAGATAAGCCGAGGGCAGCGCCGCACTACCCGTCGGGGTACCGGTCGGCGTTGGAGTTGGGGTCGGTGTTGGTGTACCCGTCGGTGTGGGTGTGGGTGTGGGTGTGGGCGTCGGTGTACCGGTCGGCGTCGGGGTGGGTGTCGGTGTCACAGAGCCGCTCGGCAGCACGACGCTGGCCAGTGTTTTGTTCTGGGCGAAACTGGCTTGCAAACTGGTGACGCCTTGATCCGAGGCATTTTGCAGTTCGTTTTGAATGGCCGGATCAGCCTGGGTATTGAAGTCGCTCATCGCCGTACCGGACGGCAGACCCAGGTTGGTTTCAACCTGCGCAGTAGCAGCCGCAAGTGACAAACCATGCTGCTTCATTTGCGCCACAACCAGGGTTGTGAGCGCAGAAACGACGGTAGATACGCCGTTGGCTTGTTGGGGCGCAACCATCGCGAACTTCTGGGTAACCGGAGTCGCTGTGTTGCCGCTGTGCTCAATGGCATCAGTC
Organism: Silvimonas sp.; assembly: GCA_030151005.1. GTDB lineage: Bacteria > Pseudomonadota > Gammaproteobacteria > Burkholderiales > Chitinibacteraceae > Silvimonas. Next base: position 23,411 of record JASLES010000067.1, on the reverse strand, counting down.
CCCACCTCCACCACGACCTGGCCCTGCCCCGTCAGCGTAAATTTGCCGTTTTTGTCGGTTCGAGTCTGTGGCTCATAGCTATCGCACTTGAAGTTCTGGTTGGTGTCGATACACGCCACCGCATTCTCAAAATAAGAGCCCACTGCTACCCCAGACGTGGTGGCATCAGACGCTTTGGGCGAAGCAGCCGTGTTGATTGCGCCGCCAGAATCAACGTCATTATCACCACCACCCCCACACCCGCTCAACGCCGTGGCGATCATCGTGGCCAGCACGGCCGAGCCCAGCAAAATCCGCTTGTGTTGCATATACAGACTCCTCATATTTTTTGTTGATCAGCCATGCGGTAGCCCCAAAAACAAAGCCCGCAGAGCCGCGCCCTACGCCGTAACAAACCAGGCATGCCGGGATCTGGCTGCTTTCTGATATATCAGAAAACAACTCGGCTTATGTTATGCAGAAGGGTCAAGAAAAATCCACGGAACTCTCGCTGACACTTGCGCTTTGGCAAGTTTCGGTAACCAATGGGATATTGCATCTGCTTAAACCCTGGCCGGAGCGGCCCCAGGTCCCTATTTTTCGGTTCGTAGTAGCGAAGGTGTTTCATCGGCGCAACACTGAACTTCCACGCTGTGTGCACCGTGCCCAGATGGCGGATGGGCAACGGATCCAGACGTTGGAACGGCGTAACCAGAGCCTCCCAAGCCGGTTATTTTTCGGGCCTGATCACCCCGTCATCCAGCCTGTTCCAGCTCAGATTGTAGTAATCAGACCACTCGCTACAATTTACTTGCCATTCAAATCTTTATGCGTTCATAATTCTGATATATCAGAATGAAAACAGCATCCATAGTTTATTTATGGATAGGCCATACTTTGCCGCTGTTTTCTGAAGCCGGCGCATGAATTTCAGATATTCCGTTTGCGCCATGTGCAATACCAGACCGACACAGGCAGGATAGTCATATGGTTACTGCGATCAGCATACCCGTGAAACGGACGTTGCCTCAGCGGCAATGTAATAACTGCAATGTGCGTGATATTTGCCTTCTGGCAAATGTTGCGCAGCAGCGTAATGAATTAACCGACAACGCCCAACCGGCGGTCAATGTGCGGACGATCTCAATCCGTCGCGGCGACCGGCTTTATTCTCAGGGCCAAACCGGATCGGTTTATGCAGTGCGATTAGGTTTTTTCAAAACCCGTATTCTCAATTCGCACTTGCGCGAACAGGTCACCGGCTTTTACATGCCCGGCGCATTGGTAGGGGCGGATGTACTCGCACTGGGTCAGCATGGCGATGATGCAGTTGCGCTGGAAGATGGCGAAGCTTGCGAGATGGCTTGCGCCTCTCTGGTCGGCCAGGCCCAGAAAAGCAACGATACCCGCCACCAATTGCAGCGTATCCTGGGGCAGGAAATCAGCCGGTTGCACCACACCACACAACGCCTGCGAGACACTGTCGCGGTGCAACGCGTTGTTGGCCTGTTGCTGGATTTGTCTGACGCATTTGCCCTGCGGGGTTATTCTGCCCGTAGTTTCCTGCTGAGAATGACGCGCAATGAGATGGCCAGTTATCTGGGCTTGTCGATTGAAACAGTAAGCCGGATTTTATCTCGTCTTCAAAATCACGGCTTATTACAAATTCAAGGCAAGCTGGTCAATCTGACCGACACCAAAGCACTGCAAGGTATTCTTGAGCAAAGCGGCAATTCCGCCGCCCTTGAGTAACGTCCAACTCAATAAAAAGAAAATACTTATATACTATTGCAATAAAAAAATGGCGAACGCATTATTGCAATTCGCCATTTTTTATAACCATAAAATGCAAATCAGGCTCTATCTATAATGGGGCACCGCAATTTACAATTGAAAGCGAGAAACAGATTGCCGCAGGCCGCTAGCCAGCTGTTGCAATTCCTGTACATTTTGCGTCGCAATTTGTACGGATGCGGCAGAACCCTCCACCATTTGCGCAATTCGCTCCACATTCACCGCAACACTATTGCTGGCAACACTTTGTTCTGACGCTGCATTGGCTACATCTCGCACGCGTTCCAGGTTGGCATTGGCATCCTGACTAATCACCTGAAGTGAACGCGCCGCCTCCCCTGCCATCTCTACACTGTCCGATACACGCGGCGTGACCGCATGCATGCTAGTGACTACCTGGTCTGTATCACTGCGGATGGCATCCACCATCTGACCGATACGGCCGGTGGCCTGCGAGGTCCGCTCTGCCAACTTGCGTACTTCATCTGCCACCACGGCAAAGCCACGGCCGTGTTCACCGGCACGTGCAGCTTCAATTGCGGCATTCAGCGCGAGCAAGTTGGTCTGATCGGCAATTTCCTTGATTTCGCCGGAGACGCCACCGATCTCTCGGGAACGCTCAACCAGCCCGGCAATCAGGTCAGAGGCGGCATTCACTTCGCCCAACAACCCATTGATCTCTGACGACACTTTGCCCACCAGCGTTTCGCCTTCTCCGGCCAGCAAAGTGGTGCGACTGGAGTTCTTCTCCGTTTCACGCGCGCTGTGAGAAATCTGGTCAATGCTGACCGACATTTGTTCAATGGCGGCTGCAGTGGACGCCGTGGCATCTGACGATTGCCGTGAGGCATGACGGATCTGTTCAATCTGGTTAGTCAGGTTAGATGCGGCCTGCGCCAGTGCTTGCGCGCCCTGCTGGATCCCTTCGATCATGCTGCGCAGGCTTTGCTGCATGGTAGCCATGGCGCCCAGCAAGGAATCCGGGTGGCTATGGCGGCTCAAAGAACGGGTCAGATCCCCGGCGGCAATGGCGCGGGCAACTTCTGCGGCGTAATCCGGCTCGCCACCCAGCTGCCGATAGATATGGCGAGACATCACAAACGCAAGACCCGTGACGACGATCAGACACAGCGCGCCAATCAACACAAAATGCCAGGCCAGTTGCCAGTATGCCTGCTCAATATCATCGACAAATACACCAAAACCCACCAACCAGTTCCAGCCATCAATGCGGGTAACGCCGTTGATTTTAGGGGCCAGCACATCCGTACCCGGGCGCTTGGTCATGTCGTCAAAAAAAGCGTAGTCCGTATCACGCAGGCGAAACAGATACTCCGCAAAATTGGTACGACCGCTTGCCACCTTGGCACCCCAATCTACCTTGCCGATCACGGTTGGGTTGGGGTGAACCAGGCCGAGCGCATCCGTAGTACGTGCCCACAGATAATTCTTGCCGTCCCGCAGGCCAGACAAGGCAGCGATCGCCTGCGCCTGGGCAGTCTGGTGATCAAGCTTGCCACTTTGTTCCAGCGACTGGTAATACGCCACCTGGTGCCGCGCCAGGCTCAGTACGGTCTGAATTTCGTCACGGCGGTCCGCCAGCATGTTGGTGTGCAGGGTATGCAGCGCCACCGCGGAAACAATGATCAAACCCAGTACTGCGCTGGCCACGATAAGGCCCAGCCGGGTGGATAATTTCATGATGACAAGCTCCAAGAGTAAAAAATTTCGGGCATCCCGGATTACCAGTAAGGGCCTGGTTGGCGCTCATCCGGCAGGTGCGCAATAAAGTATTCAGGCCGATGCATGCGGGCGATTTCCAGTACCGGCAAAACCTGATCCAGATGTTCACGCATGGCACAGGCAGCTTGTTCCGCCTGGCCTGCCTCCAGCATGGCCACCACCTGGCCGTGTTCTGCGACAACGACTTCCATACGCCCGGGCATGGGCAGGGTCAGCCTGCGGTAACGGTCTATCTGCGTTTTGGCTTGCTGGATCATGCGCCAGACTCCGGGAAACCCGGCAATCTCCGCCAATGCTTCGTGAAACTCTTCGTCCATCCGGTGAAATCCGACGATGTCCACCGCAGCAATACAGGCCAGTTGCCCGGTCAGCGCTTGACGCAACCGGGCGATATCTTGCGGCGTGATACGCGATGCCGCGCGCTGAACAATGGCAACTTCCAGCGCAGTGCGCACCAGCATGGCCTCGCCCAGCCGGTCCAGGGGAATGCGTGAGACATACGTGCCGACACGCTGAGTGACTTCGATCAGCCCCTCTTCCACAAGGCGGCGTACCGCCTCATGAACCGGAGTGCGGCTGGTGCCGTGGAGAACCGCAATTTCTTTCTCGTTAATCCGGGCGCCAGGCAGCATCACCATGTCCACAATCTGTTGCCGCAATGTCTGGTAGACCCGCATGGCAGCGCTGGGGCGTGAACTGTCTGGTGCCGCGCTGGCAGCGCCCAGCAACGCTTCACTCGCTGCAAAAGCCTCTTCAATACGCAGGTTGGTTCCGGGTTGCGCTTCGTGCATCGTGGATTCCCGTTCTCTTTTTTGTGGGGGCGGGTTGGTTGGGATTGGGTTTTCGTCTGATCAGGGCATGGCGCTGAGGGGAATGATGGCCCCGCGATGCTGAATCACGGCACCAGCCAGCGTGTGGGCGGCCTGCATGGCCGGGCCAGGCGCCAGACCTTGCAAGCGCGCTGCCAGATAACCAGCGGCAAATGAATCTCCTGCCGCCGTGGTATCCACCACCGGGGTTACGGGTACGGGTGCGACTTCCAGCCTGAGTGCATCGGTGGCAACCACGCTGGCGGCTCCGCCGCGCTTGATCACAATTTCAGCCACCCCGAGTGCGCGCGTCCGGGCAATGGTGGTTTCTACATCGGCCTCGCCATACAAGGCGATTTCATCGTCCAGCGTGAGCAGCGCCAGGCTCGAGAGCGACAACATGCGGCGATAGCAGGCCGCGGCAACGGCGGGGTTTTCCCACAAACGGGCGCGATAGTTGTTGTCGAACACGATCATCCCGCCACGCGCCTTGCATTGTGACAACACATCAAACAGCGTGTCCCGATCCGCTGGCGTCAAGATCGCAAGCGAGATCCCGGAGAGGTACACCACATCCGCATCTTGCAGCGCCGCCAGCACTTGAGGCGTCTGCGCCCCGTGCAGCCAGTAACGTGCAGCAGCATCCTTGCGCCAGTAATGAAAAGTGCGCTCGCCAGCATCGTCGGTTTCAATCAGGTAGATGCCCGGCAATTTATCTGCAAGGCGCTGCACCAGGTGCGTGTCTACGCCTTCTGCTTGCCAGGCCGCCACCATTTCATCAGACAAGCTATCCGTGCCCAGTGCGGACACATACGCGACCGCAAAGGGCTTGGTCTTGAGCTGGCGTGCCATATAAACCGCCGTGTTGAGCGTATCGCCGCCAAAGCGGTACGTCAGCCCGCCCGGTTGGCGTTGCAGTTCAACCATGCATTCGCCAATGATGGCAATGGTCTTTGGATCTGGAGAGCGGGCGGCATTCATCAGACGTTTCCTTTGGCGTAACGGGCGGCCATGGCATCCAGGCTCACCGGTTTGATACGACTGGCCATCCCGGCTGCACCGAAGGCTTCGTAGCGAGCAATACAGATATCGCGCATGGCGTCTGTCGCCTTACCCAGATATTTACGCGGGTCGAACTCGTCACGATGCGTGGCAAACGCACGGCGGATTGCGCCCGTGGCGGCCAGCCGCAAATCGGTATCGATATTGATCTTGCGCACGCCGTGGCGGATGCCCTCGACAATTTCCGGCACCGGCACGCCCCAGGTTTCAGCAATGTCGCCACCGTGGTCATTGATGGTTTTCAGCCAGTCTTGCGGGACGGAAGAACTGCCATGCATGACGAGATGGGTATTGGGCAAACGCGCGTGAATCTGGCGGATGCGATCAATCGCCAGCGTGTCGCCAGTGGGCGGCTTGCTGAATTTGTAGGCGCCGTGGCTGGTGCCAATGGCAATGGCCAGTGCATCTACACCGGTGGCGGCGACAAAGGCTGCGGCTTCTTCCGGATCAGTGAGCATCTGACTGTGGTCCAGCGTGCCTTCTGCGCCAACGCCGTCCTCTTCCCCTGCAGAGCCGGTTTCCAGGCTGCCCAGGCAGCCCAGTTCACCCTCAACAGACACGCCACACGCATGGGCAAAATCGGTCACGGTACGCGTGACGTGGACGTTGTAGTCGTAGTCCGCCGGCGTCTTGCCATTGTCGAGCAAAGAACCATCCATCATCACCGACGAGAACCCCAACTGGATGGCACGCTGGCAGATGGCCGGGCTGGTGCCATGATCTTGATGCATAACGATGGGCAGATGCGGAAACTCTTCAATCGCCGCCAGAATGAGGTGGCGCAGGAACGGCGCGCCAGCGTAAGCGCGAGCGCCGGCCGAAGCCTGCACGATCACCGGGCTATCGGTGCGGTCGGCGGCCAGCATGATGGCGCGCATCTGTTCCAGGTTGTTTACGTTAAAAGCCGGCAGACCGTACTGATAGTCGGCGGCATGATCCAGCAACTGGCGCATGGATACCAAAGGCATGGCAAAACTCCTTCTACCCGCACGCTCAGGGCATACGGGACATCAATTGGGTCAGTACTCAGTCCACAAATTGCGCAGCGCATCGACAAGGTCGGGCAACGGACGGCGGATGTGGTGGTGATAGTTTTCCAGGCGCTCAACTTCTTCTCGTGAGCCGAGCATCACCGGCGTGCGTTGATGCAGTGCATGCGGCTGGATCTCCAGAACACGCTGGTGACCGGTGCTGCTCATGCCGCCAGCCTGCTCTACCAGCATCGACATCGGGTTGGCCTCATACAACAGTCGCAATTTGCCAAAGCGACTGACCTCGCGCGCATCTTGCGGGTACAGGAACACGCCACCACGCAGCAAAATGCGGTGTACGTCCGCCACCATGGCGGCCACCCAACGCATGTTGAAATCTTGCTGGCGCGGGCCGTTGGCACCGGCCATGCATTCCTGCACATAGCGTTTGACCGGGCTTTCCCAATGGCGGGTGTTGGCCGTGTTGATGGCAAATTCCTGCGTGCGTGCCGGAATGGACATGCGCGGATGGGTGAGCACAAATTCGCCGCTGTCCCGCTCCAGCGTAAAGCCATGCGTGCCGTCGCCCGTGGTCAGAACCAGCATCGTGGCCGGGCCATAAATGGCGTAGCCAGCGCAGACCTGTTCAGAGCCAGGTTGCAGGAAATCCGCCTCTGTGGCCGGAGCGCGGGCGCTGGGGCATTTGAGGATAGAAAAGATCGTCCCGACCGGTGCGTTGATGTCGACATTGGATGAGCCATCCAGCGGATCAAACAGCAGCAGGTACTGGCCTGCGGTGCGCTCCTGGCTGGTACGGCTGATGCGGGCCATCTCTTCCGACGCCACTGCGGCCAGGGCCGCGTGCGTCTGGGTGCCTTCCATCATCAAATCGTTGGCGATGATGTCCAGCTTCTTCTGTTCTTCGCCCTGCACGTTATCGATGCCGGCACTGCCGGTGGTGCCAAGCAGCGCACTGCGATCTACTGCAGCGGCAATGTCGCGGCAACACATGGCCACCTGATGGATCAGCTGGTACAACGCAACCGGGTGGCGGTCGTCTGACGCGCACTCGGTCGCAATGAAAGTAGAAAGATTGATACTCATGAATCACCTGTCTGGCCGCGTCGCGCTCAAGAGCGCAACGCCGCCTTGTAAATTCTGGAAAGCGCTTGCGGCGAAAGTGAAGCGCGGCCGACCAGGGCACCGTCCACATCCGGCATGGCAAACAATGCCGCCGCGTTCTGGTCATTGACGCTGCCGCCGTAGAGCACGCTGATTTGCGCAGCTGCCACCGGATCGGTCTGGGCAAGGCACGTACGGATAAACGCGTGCGCGGCCTGGGCCTCATCTGGCGTCGCGGCATGCCCGGTGCCAATGGCCCACACAGGCTCATACGCCACCACCACATCCCGCCAGCCTGGTATCTGCACCAGATGGCGTAGCTGCCGACCCAGAATGTGTTCGGTCAACTGGTTGTCACGCTCCAGCTGGCTTTCGCCAATACACACCACGGGCGTGATCCCGGCGTCCAGGCACGCTTGTGCTTTGGCGGCGGTAAGCTGGTCGCACTCCAGATGATGCCGCCGGCGTTCTGAATGACCGACGATGGCATACCGGCAGCCGATCTCTGCCAGCATGCGGGCAGACCACTCGCCGGTTCGCTCGCCGCCAGAGAGTTCGGCAACGTTCTGCGCGCTCATCGAAAGTCGCGTGCCTTGCGCCAGACGCCGTATCTCGCCGAGGTAAGGCGCAGGCGGGCACAACACCAGCGCAACCTGAGGCATCACCACATCCGCCAGCACGCTGACGGTTTCCAGACACAAATCCAGATCACCATGCATCTTCCAGTTACCAATCACCAACCGCTGGCGGGCGGGTGGGATCGGCAGCACATTGGCCGCTTTGTTCAGGCTTCTTGTGAAAGCCGACAGCGGTCCTTTTTTCATCTCAGCCATTTCCTGTCCTGTAGGGGCTGTCAAAAACGCTGCAAATGGCTATGCGATTGGCATTGCTACCAACATCGCTGACCGGATTCGGCTCAAGGTAGAGCCCGGATCGGGTCAACAAGCTGTGAATACTGAAACACTGGAAAAAACCTCCCGGCCAGGCCGGGAGGTTGAAGGGCGCACCACCACCAGGGGCGGCGCACCGGTTGCGCTGGTTTACTGTGAAGCCCAGGTGGAACCAAACAGGTTGGATTGACCAATGGCCGGGAAGTCGACAAACGCATTGCTGCAATCAACGACCTTGCTTGGGTCAACGGCTTGCGTCACTTGACCATTCACGACCACGTTGTTGGACGGGTCAGCAAAGATCGGCAGGTTCACACCCTTGATGGTCAGGTTGGCATCCGACATGGCGCTCATGGTGATCGCGGTACCGCTATCGGCCACAACATTATTCAGCGTCATAGTCAGCGGGTAGGCCGGGTTGCCAAAGCCGCCGGTATTGGCTGCGAAACCCTGCAGCTTGGCGTTGGATGTCCCCAGGATACGCACGTTGTTCAGCGTAATGTCGTGGAAGTTCGGGTACAGCGGGCCAGCCGTAGGCAACGCCTTGGTGCTGTAGTACGGCGTAAACAGCAGAGCATTCTGGGCGTTCTTGATACAAATATTGGTGTAGGTGATGTTGCTGACTTCACCGCCGCGAGCGTAGTCGGACTTGATGCGCAGACCTTCTTCGGAATTCTCGAAGGCATTGTCGTACACCTGCACATTGGTCACGCCTGCGTTGGTCTCGCTACCGACCGAGATACCATGACCCCAGTAGATATGGTTGTGGGCGATGATGATGCCCCACTTGCGATCAGCGCGAACGTCACGGTTACCATCGATTGCGAAGATGCCAGAACCGTTACCACCCGGAGTCGGGTTGTTGCTGCCCTTCAGGGCAATATCATCATCACCCGTGCTGACATAGTTGTAGGCAAACACGAAGTTCTTCAGATAGCCGTCAAAAGAGATCTTGCCGGTGCTGGAGGACGTGGTGGTCGAGGTGACGGTGGATGCACCCGAGCCTGTAGTTACGGTATTGGTACCGCCTGTAACCAGGGCAACTTGCGTGGCTTTGCTGGCAGAACCCGGATCGAAGGCATCGGTGTTCTTGACGTTGTCTTCAGTGAAGGTGGCACCGGTATACAGCGGATTACCGTTACCTGCCGGGTTGGCAAATGCAGCCAGCGTGGGGGTCTGAACCTTCACGCCCCAGATCGTCAGACCATCAATACCACTCGGTACAACGTGGAAGTTGGCGCTGTTATTCAGGGTAATGCGATACAGCGTCAGGTTCTTGGCGTAGTTGAACACCATCATGCGGAAGTTGGATTGCGAACCAGTACCGGTCGTGCCGTTCTGCACCATATTGCCAAGGTAGGCCAGATCCCACCAGGTCATGTTGCGAGCAGAAGACTTGGTATCAACGATCGTGCCGCCGTTGTCACAAGATGTGCCATTGGCCGCTTGCGTACCAGTCGCATAGGCTGCGTAGGTGTTAGAGCAGCTCATGTCCACTTTCATCAGCGGATAGAGTTTGTTGGATGTAACGATTTCCGAATAAGCACGGCTATCGATACGACCATCGCCCATCACGGCAGAGTTCACCATATTGTTACCGTTGATCAACGCCAGACAGTTGCTGGAGCTACCGGCCTTGGTGGCACTGACTGCGGTATTGGCGCAATACGTGGTGCCTGCGGGCAGATAGGTCATGACGTCGCGCGAGGCATACAACGTGACACCCTTGTCAATCCACAGTGTCACGCCCGACGGCAATGTCAGCGGGCCGCTGATAAAGCCATTGGAGCCGTCAGTACCCTGGCTGACCACAAGACGCACAGCAAACTTCGACGCCTTGTACTGCGGCTTGGCCAGTTCTTCACCCGACACGCCGGCGATATTGGCCGGTTGAGTGCCCTTATTGGCAGTTTGTACTGTGACGCCAGCGAGCGTTTGCGCCGCGGTAGCAGCGGCATCAGCCGCCTGAATCTTGGCACCCACTTCTGCATCAACCGAGGCGCCGCAGGCGTTCAGTGCTGCCTGGATACGGGCTTGATCAGGATTGCTGGTCGTCGTGGCTACGCCCGCACCGGAGGTAGACGGATCGGCTTCTGGTGGCAACGAGCCATCCGGACGGCTGACGACAGGCACTTTATTGGTGCCGATGGTGTTAGGCTGCGCGTACAGCGTGGCGCAGACCTGGGCGTCCGTTGGCAGGCTGGGCTCTGCCGGGAGGTTGGCGTCATAACTGACCGTGCCCACCTGGAACGGCTTGTCAGACGAATAGCTATTGGCATTGGCGTTATCGCTACCACCGCCGCAGGCAGTCATGGTGATGGCCGCGGCCATCACGCAAGTCAGGGCCGCAACCCCTTTCCAGCGCTGCATAAGTGCTCTGGATGCATTCATTTTCATGGTTGACTTCTCCGGAACCGGGCGCCTGCAAAACACAGACCCCCATTTGTTCATCATTGTTTTTGCCCGCCATCTGCCAGCGAGCGGCAAGCCGCTCCCTGCGGCACGGAAAATCCGTGCCGGGGTTTGCTGGGGAGATAGCTTCCTGGCGCGTGAGCGCCGGAAAATCAGAAGTGCGCGATCAAACCAATACCAAATGCACGCGGGCTATCACCCGGTGCCAGATAAGCATTGCTGGTGCCCGAATTGTTGCTATAAATCGGGGCTTGTCCCAGATTCACGCTTTGCTGGGATTTATTGTTGATATCGGTGTAATAAACATAGGTTGCCAGGTAATCATTGAATTTATACATGGCGCCCAAAGACCACTGGGTGGCTTCATAATCTTCCGCATTAGCAAATGTGGTGTTATCAAGCTTGCCCAATTTGCCATAGCCAGCCATAAGCGAAATATTTTCGCCAATATCTTGTGCGGCCGAAATCATCCAGGCATTTTGTTTCATGCTACCGGTAGACAAGGTCGGATAAAGATTGCCACCGCTGGCAGCGGTGAATTGCGAATACCCGTAATTGCCGACTTCATAACCGACACCAACATAGGTTTTGGTCGGAAATTTATACGAAGCCACCACCTTGTAAAAATAGGTGTCCACGTTGTTGACCGAACCAGTCTGAAAGCCGTAACCCGCACTGAGGTTATCGGTCAGCACACCGGTATTGGCCTGGCGATCGTAGCCCACACCGACTTCAAAGCCAGCGATGCCGTATTTGGCTGCCAGGGAGTAACGGCCGCGATTGCCACCGCTGCTTTGGTTTTCGTCAAAGCCATAGGAAGCCGCAGCCTGAAAACCCGCCCATGTTGGCGATGTGTAATGCACCGAATTCTTGTAGCGCGCTTCGCCACGGCTGAAGATGCTGTTGGCGTTGCCGGTCATCTGAGCGGAGGTGTTGTTAAGCACATCCAGACCATGCGAGGTCATACCCAGATTGCCGCCCAGTTCGCCACCCGAACCCACAAGGCTGCGATAGGCCGAATCGTTGTTGCCTGCCACGAAACGACCAAAGCGGGTGTCATCAATACCAACGAACGTGTTGCGCGACTCCAGGGTAGCCGAACTACCCTGATCATTGACACCACCATTTTCAAAGTTATTCAGGCCGCCTTCCAGTTGCCAGATCCCTTTGGCGTACTGGTTAATACCAATAGAACCGCTAAAACCCAGGCGAGAATTACCATCAGAAACACGGCCGCGCGAATTATAAGGTGTTGCGCCACCATCAGCCTGAACCGATTCAACCTGGCCATTCAGAAAACCATAAATGGTGGTCTGAATATCAAGATCTTTCATGGCCTGGCTCAGATCGGCAAACGCCGGAGCACAGATACAACTGAAAACTGATGCGCCAGCCAGCAGCATCGCTTTCATTCTGAAGTTTCCATTTCTTACCATTGTGATACTCCCCGATTTAAAACGCCGATATATGCGGCCATGAAGTACTGCAATTCACCTGCAATCTTTTTTTCAATTGCAAAATGCGGGCGTAAAAAGTCCCCTCCCGTCAGAAAAACGGAAAAAAGCAATACCAGGTTATTGGTTCAGTCTGCTATTGGTTCAGGCTGTCGGATATGTCTTTCGAGCCAGGTATCCGGTTCGCCAGACCCGTACAGCCGAGCCTGGCGTTCTAATCAAAAATAATCTATCAGGCCGTCGCCACCGCACCCACCGGCGACTGGGTCACAATGACACGTTCGCGGGCCAGCAAGCAGACGATGATAGCCGCCACGATGTCAAAGAATGCGAGCACCACAAACAGCGGGCTGTAGCCAATTTGGGTGACCAGCACACCGAACACCAGTGTGAACAGTGTGGCACCAAGATAGCCAAACATGCCGCCCAGACCAGTTGCAGTAGCAACTTCATTTTTGCCGAACACGTCGGAAGTAATGGCATACAGCGCACCAGAGAGCGTCTGGTGGGCAAAACCACCAACACACAACAGGGCAATCGCTGCATACGGGCTAGCAACCAGACCCACACAAGCCGGTCCGATCATGCACAGAGAGCCCGTTACCATCACCATCTTGCGGGAAGTGAACAGCGATACCTTGCAATACTTGTGGTACAGCGGGCTCAGATAACCACCCAGTACGCAGCCAATGTCTGCAGCCAGGAAAGGCAACCAGGCAAACAAGGCAATTTCTTTCAGGTTCATATGGCGTTCAGTAGCCATGTACAGCGGAATCCAGGCATTAAAGGTTTGCCATGCCGGTTCAGACAAGAAGCGCGGGATACCAATGGACCAGAAGTCACGGTTACGCAGGATTTCCTTCCACGATGCCTTTTTGGTGCTGGCGTCGTTGTACTTGGCTTCCTGGCCAGCCAGGATATAGTCGCGCTCATCGTTGGAGAGGTGTTTCTGGTCTTTGGGGTGCTTGTACAGCCACATCCACAAACCGGTCCAGACAAGGCCCAGGCCACCGACGATCAGAAAGCCCCATTCCCAGCTACCATGCAGAATGGACCAGACCACCAATGGCGGTGCACACAACGCGCCAATGGAAGAACCGATATTGAACCAGCCAATGGCCACCGAGCGCTCTTTGGCCGGAAACCATTCGGTAGTGGCTTTGACGCCTGCCGGAATGCCAGCGGCTTCACTCAGCCCCAACAAACCACGCATGAAAGCCAGACTCTGCCAGCCGGTTGCCATTGCAGCACCGGCACAAGCAACGGACCAGGCCAGCGCAAAAATGGCAAAGCCCATCTTGGTGCCGATGGTATCGAGCACGTAGCCGGCAACGGGCTGCATGAATGCGTAACAGATCTGCCAGGAAACCACGATCCACGAGTACTCTTTGGCAGAAAAATGCATCTCCTCCATCATGGTGGGCGCGGCGACCGACAGCGTATTGCGTGCCAGATAATTGACGATCAGCCCGGCGGTGACCAACCCCACCATCCACCAGCGCATGCCTTTGATTTTATTCATGACGTATCCTTCAACCACTTGATTGATAAGCCAACCGCTCCGGTCTGGTTTACGCCAGAACCCGGACTCCAGCGCGGCTGGATTTAACCGGGTCGTTAAGGTGATGGCCAACTTGCCAAAACCTCCGACCTCTGCAAATTGAATTCAGTCGATCAACGCCAGATACGGCGTGTTTCATGCTCTTGTTTGTACGAACCCGGATTGCCCCAAAACCCCGCTGTTTTCCCGGATGGCGGTACCAACCGGGCTCACGTAGGGTACTGTTCTTTCGCAGGTTTTTGTGCGACGCACCAAGTTCGTGCTGTTTCGCACTGTGTTGGTGATATATCAGAATGCTGCACCTAATATATCAGTATGACAAGCGCTTTGTAGGGCCTCTAGATCAAACTACATTTGGTCTGTAAGCGGCAAAAAATGAGGAAACCCAAGGCCGATGCGGCCCCGCAGGAAGAAAGTGTGAATCGGGCTGTTACAGTTTTTTTGCGTTATATCAAATAATCGACTGCAACCTTTAGGCGACACCCCTGCCCGCCCAATGGCAGGGCTCACCGGAATCAACGGCAAAGCAGCATGGATACTGATTCTGGCGAGTAACGGCTAAAACGGAATCAGCCGTGCAATTTATATTGCAGTGCCACAAAGCACACTGTCGACGATCTCAATCCAGTGCACTACCGGGATCGCCGTGCCATTTTGTAGATGGGCCATACACCCAATATTGGCGGTGGCAACGCAACTGGCGCCGGTCTGGGTCAGCGCACGACATTTCTCGTCACGCAGGGTGCCGGCCAGTTCTGGCTGAAACAGCGAATACGTGCCGGCCGAGCCACAACACAGATGTGCATCGTGTGGCAGCCGAACATTGATGCCGAAGGCGGCCAGTATGCCCTCGACCTTGCCGCGAATCTGCAAGCCGTGTTGCAAGGTGCATGGCGGGTGAAATGCCACGCTGAGCGGCGGCGGAAACCGTGCCTCCCGCGCCAGTTGCGCTGCGTAGGGTTCCAGTAGTTCGGCGATGTCTTTGGTCATCGCTGAAATCTGTTCAGCCTTACGGGCGTAGCGCGGATCATTGCGCAATCGGTGGCCGTACTCCTTGAGCGCAACACCACAGCCGGAGGCATTGCTCACGATGGCCTCTGCACCGGCCTCAATCAATGGCCACCAGGCATCGATATTGCGTCGGGCATCGGCCAGCGCCGCGGCGTCAAAATCCAGATGCTGGTGAATGGCGCCACAACACCGTGCTGCGGACGCACGCAATACCTGAATATTGGCCTGATCCAGTACCCGGGCCGTCGCCCGGTTGATATTGGGCGCCATGGCGGGCTGTACACAGCCTTGCAACAAGATGACTTTGCGTTCGTGGGTCATCCGCGGCCAGACGCCCGCCGCTGGACGCCGTGCCGGAATATGATCCGCCACCGCCGCCGGCAAGGCCGCCTGCAAGACTTGCCCCAATCGCAGTACGGGCGTGAACAGTATGCCGCTGTGCAAAAACGCCGCCAGCGCACGGCGCGTCGCTTGCTCGGTCAGTGAACGCGGATTGCGTTTAAGCGCCAGCATACGACCGGTTTCCAGCAAACGTCCGTACTGGACACCGGCCGGACAGGTGGTCTCGCAATTGCGGCAAGTCAGGCAGCGGTCCAGATGTGTACGGGTGTCTGCGCTGGTGGCGTGTCCTTCCAGCATTTGTTTGATCAGGTAGATGCGGCCACGCGGACCATCCAGTTCATCCCCGAGGATTTGATACGTGGGGCAAGTAGCATTGCAAAAGCCGCAATGCACGCACTTGCGCAAGATGGCCTCGGCTTCTTCGCCCTCAGGAGTTTCACGCACGGTTTGTTGCAGACGCGTTTGCATATTGGAGGTCAGAAGCGCGGGTCAATACGACATGGATTGAATATGCCCGATGGATCGAACACCGCCTTGAGCCGCCGTTGTATTGCGGCCATCGGGCCGGGTATGGATGAAAATGCCGGCAAGCCCTCTTCCGTGTTGGTTCCGCGCCGGAACAAGGTTGCGTGCCCGCCGGCGCGCTCGGCAACGCGGCGGATTTCTGCTGCGGGTTCCGCCGTGCGCCACCAGCGCAGCCCCCCGCCCCACTCCAGCCATTGCGCGCCTTCCAGCGCCAGCGCCGGCGTGGTTGGTGGAACCGCAATGCGCCAGAGCGCGGTCGCGGCAGGCTTAAAGAAATCACTGGTTTGCTCACGCAGTGCCTGCCAGTACGCCGCAGCGTTGTCATCCGCCACCAGATCTCCCCCTAACTGGGCTATGGCGGCCTCCACCCCGGCCTGGCTGCCAGACAAGCGCAGCAATAATTCACCCTCATGCCAGGCCGATGCACTGATGGGGACGGGTTTGCCGGCCCAATGGTTCAGCGTTTCTATGGCCTGGTTTTCATCCATCACAAACCGCAGTGAGCGCGTGGCCACTGGCACCGGCAGCAAGCGTAGTGATACATCCAGAATCACCCCCAGCGTGCCGAGCGACCCGGCCATTAATCGGGCCACATCATAGCCCGCCACGTTTTTCATGACCTGACCACCAAAACGCATTACCTCACCGCGCGCATTCATGACCGTCACCCCCAGCACGTAGTCCCGAATCGCACCTGCATACGCGCGGCGGGGCCCCGCCAGCCCCGCTGCAATACAGCCGCCCAGCGTGGCGGAGGGGCCAAAGTGCGGAGGCTCAAATGGCAACATCTGGCCATTTTGTGCGATGGTGGCTTCGATCTCTGCCAAAGCGGTGCCACAGCGGGCGGTGATCACAAGTTCCGCCGGGTCATATGCCACCACGCCGGTGTAGTCGCGCACGTCCAGCACCGGGCCTGGCACCGGGTTGCCATACCAGCTTTTGCTGTCGCCCCCCCGAATACGCAAGATGCCGCCACTTGCCCGCGCAGCTGCAATCTGTTCGCGCAGGCGATCGAGCACCGGAGAGGACGTCACTGCCGGCAGTGGCATCAGAACCTCTCGATATCAGGAAACGGCAAACGCCCGCCGCTGACATGCATATGCCCGTACTCGGCACAGCGCGCGTGGGTGGGAATCCCCTTGTCGGCATTGAGCAAACCCGCCGGGTCAAAGGCCCGCTTGATCGCCAGAAAGGTTTCGCGCTCAGCGGGCGTGAACTGCACGCACATGGAGTTGAGCTTTTCGATGCCCACGCCATGTTCACCCGTAATGGTGCCGCCCAATTCCACGCAACGCTCCAGAATATCGGCCCCAAAATCCTCGGCGCGCCGTAGCTGATCGGCATCGTTACCATCAAACAGGATGAGTGGATGCAGATTGCCGTCTCCGGCATGAAACACATTCAGGCACTGCAGGCCATAGACGTCCTCCATGCCCTGAATGCGTTTAAGCAGTTTGCCGATGGCGCGGCGGGGAATACTGCCGTCCATGCAGAAATAATCCGGTGCCAGCCGCCCGGCTGCCGGTAACGCGTTCTTGCGGCCAGACCACCATTTCAGCCGCTCGGCCTCGTTGCTTGACACCTGCACATTGCGCACCTCATGCCGCTGCAATACGGCGCAAATGCGGGCGACCTCCTCAGTCACTTCTTCGCGGTTACCATCTGCCTCGCACAGCAAGATGGCGGCAGCATCCTGGTCGTATCCGGCGTGGACAAACGCCTCTACGGCGGCAATGGCCGGCTTGTCCATCATTTCCAGCCCGGCCGGGATAATCCCTTCCCCGATGATGGCAGCCACGGCATCTCCGGCAGTCTCCACATCGTCAAATGAGGCCAGCACCAGTTTAGCCACGGCCGGTTTGGGGATCAGCCGCACGGTGATTTCGGTCACCACCGCAAACATGCCCTCGCTGCCGATCAACAGCGCCAGCAAATCCAGCCCTGGGGCATCTGGCGCCAGCGAGCCGAACTCCAGCGCCTCGCCATCCATGCTGATGGCTTTGACGCGCAGTATGTTATGCACGGTCAGCCCGTATTTCAGGCAATGCAGCCCGCCCGCGTTCTCCGCCACGTTGCCGCCAATGGTGCAGGCAATCTGGGAGGATGGGTCTGGCGCGTAATACAGTTCATACGGCGCAGCGACTTCAGAGATCCGGATATTGCGCACACCAGGCTGGACGGTCGCGGTACGCGCCAGTGGGTCAACCTCAATCACATGGTTTAGCCGCGCCAGTGACAAGACAAGGCTATTGGGCATGGGCGTAGCCCCGCCCGACAAACTGGTACCGCCGCCGCGCGGTACCACCGGCACGCCCAGACGCCGGCATTCGCGTAATACGCCTTGTACTTGCGATTCGTTTTCGGGCAGCGCCACCATCAGTGGCAATTGCCGGTAAACCGGCAGCGCGTCTGTCTCATAGGGCGCCAGATTCTCGTCCCCGGTCAGTATCTGGCACTCGGGTACAGCCGTTTGCAAGGCACTCAGCAGCCGCGCCCGCAACTGTGCGCCGGCACTGGTCGGCGGCGTGTCGATCGCAGAGGCGTGTTTACCCGTATCAAGCGTCATGGGTTGGCCGCGGGCTCACAAGGTGATGCGGGTACCGAGGACATCCAGAAAAGCAGCCAGCCAGGCCGGGTGAGCGGGCCAGGCCGGTGCCGTGACCAGGTTGCGATCCCGATGTGCTCCGGTGATCTCGATCTCGGCATAGCTGCCGCCAGCCAGCCGGACTTCCGGTGCGCAGGCCGGATAGGCAGAACACGTGCGCCCTTCCAGCACGCCTGCGGCAGCCAGCAATTGCGCGCCATGGCAGATTGCGGCGATGGGTTTGTCGGTCTTGGCAAAATGCCGTACGGCATCCAGTACATCGGCATTCAGGCGGATATATTCCGGCGCGCGCCCGCCGGGAATCAGCAACGCATCGTATGTGGCAGGGTTGATTTCGCTGAATGTGGCATTGAGGGTGAAATTGTGGCCGCGTTTTTCGCTATAAGTCTGGTCGCCTTCAAAGTCATGAATGGCTGTCCGGATTTGCTCCCCCGATTTTTTGCCGGGGCATACCACATCCAGGTGATGCCCCACCATCGACAGCGCCTGAAACGGCACCATCAGTTCATAGTCTTCAACGTAGTCACCCGCCAGAACCAGGATCTTTTTTGCGCTCATGATGTTTCTCCGCAGAATCGTAAGCACGGCAAAACCCGCCGCTCTGGCTTCAAGCTAGTACACAAAAATGACGAATGCCGCTCTTGTTTTACGCCCGCCTGACAGTCCTAGCCAGTACCTCGCCAAGTACGGTGTTAAACGGTATTTCTTGCAGAAGATTGCACTTATGACGCTTGAATCTGCCGTGCCGCCCACCCACCTGTTCTAGATGCGGCATTTCCGCATTGGCGTTTATCCGGAGCAAGTACATGCGTCGTCGTTTTCTGTTTGCGGTCAGCGTCGTGGCGCTGCTGCATGTTTATATCGGCCTGCGGTTGATCCCGGCGCTCCCGTTCGGGCCAGGGGTAGACACCGCCGTCATTGTCTTTCTGGTGCTCTCTGCCCTGTTGTTACCACTGGGCCTGATTGCCCGGGGCATTGCCAGCCAGCCTTTGTCGGATCGCCTGTCCTGGGTCGGGCTGATCGCCATGGGGCTGTTTTCTTCCCTGTTTGTGCTCACATTGCTGCGCGAACCCGTATTGCTGCTGGGCTATCTGGCGCTATCGGCCAGCGGGTTTGCCGAACTGGTCACCGCTTCTGCCGTGGCCGTGCCGGTGCTGGCACTGGGGGTCAGCATCATTGGCTTTGCCAACGCCCGCCGTCGCGCACAGGTTGTCCAGGTCGATGTCCCGCTAGACAACCTGCCTGCCGCACTCAATGGTTTTACCATCGTGCAAATCAGCGATATCCATGTGGGGCCGACGATCAAGCGCCGTTATCTGGAAGCCATCGTCAACAAGGTGAATGCGCTGGAGCCGGATGTCATTGCCGTGACCGGTGACCTGGTTGATGGCAGCGTGGCCGATCTGAGCCCGCATACGGCACCGCTGGCCCGCTTGCAGGCCCGCTATGGGGCGTACTTTGTCACCGGCAATCACGAGTACTACTCTGGCGCGGATGAATGGACTGCCGAGTTGCGCCGACTGGGTATCAACGTGCTACTGAATGAGCACGTTGTACTGGATCACGATGGCGCGCCACTGGTGTTGGCCGGCGTAACCGACTATAGCGCACACCATTTCAACGAAGCCCAGCGCAGTGACCCCCAAGCCGCGCTGGCCGGCGCACCGGATCATGCGGGCGCGCGCGTCTTGCTGGCGCATCAACCACGTTCGGCCACTGCAGCCGCCGCGGCCGGCTTTGATCTGCAATTGTCGGGCCACACCCACGGTGGCCAGTTCTGGCCTTGGAATCTGTTTGTGCGCTTTCAGCAGCCATTTACAGCCGGGCTGAACCGCCTGAACCGCCTGTGGGTATACACCAGTCGCGGCACGGGTTACTGGGGCCCACCCAAGCGCTTTGGCGCACCGTCTGAAATCACGCGGGTACGTCTGGTTACCGCCAGCTAAAACCGGTGTACAGAAGCCGGACAAAACAACATGGCTGCCACTAGGCAGCCATGTTGTTTTTGGGCGGCAGAAACGCCAGGCACGACCGTTTTTCAGCGTGAATACACCCTTGGAGACGAACGGCCTTGCGATGCCAGAGCACTCCTGACAGAGTGTCGCCCCCATGCATTTAGCATAAAACAATCAATCAAATACCAATCAGGTAGCGTACCAGACGGAGAGACACATGAAGTTGCACAAGTCACTTGTGCTTGCACTAATGCTGGCCTGCGGCAGCAGCGCGGCACTGGCAGCCAAAGGGCCGGCCATCCGCATCGGCATCGATACGGCTTACCCGCCGTTTGCCTCTAAAAATGCAGCCGGAAAATTGCAGGGCCTGGATATCGACATCCTTAACGCCGTTTGCAAAAAGCTGGACGCCCAGTGCAGCTGGGTAGAGACGCCGTTCGACAAGTTGATCAGCGGCCTGATGACCGCCCGTTTTGATCTGATCGGCTCGTCGCTCAACATTACGGAAGAACGCAGCAAGAGCATTGCATTTACCGACGCCATCTACACCGTGCCGGTGCAATTGGTGGCCAGCAAGACCAGTAATCTGCAAGCCACCCCGGCAGCACTCAAAGGTAAACGGGTCGGCGTACTCAAGGACTCCGCATCGGATGCCTGGGCCCGCGCACATTGGGAGCCGTACGGTGTGACGCTGGTGCAATACCCCACGCAAGACAAGGTCTATCTGGATCTGATTTCCGGCAAGGTCGATGCCTCGTTGCAAGATGCACAAGCGGCGTATACCGGTTTTCTGAAAACGGCCTTTGGTAGCGGTTACAGCTTTGTCGGCGCCCCTTTGCAAGATGACGCGCTCTTTGGTGGCGGCATGGGCCTGGGCCTGCGCAAAAACGACGCCGCACTGCGCCAGCAGGTTAATGATGCACTCAAGGCGCTCAAGGCAGACGGCACGCTGGAACGCATCGCGCATCAGTACACGCAGATCACCCTTCTCAAGAACGCACCGGCTAAATAAGCCAGTGTGTGCCTGGTGCGGGCCGTGTGCCCGCATCCGTTCCCCTCTTACGCATCAGCCAATCTTCAGCGGCATCTTCAGCTATAAAGCCTCAAGGAGCCTTGGAGAACCCGCATGAACTGGTATCTGGCTGTCCTGAAAAACTACACCGGCTTCACCGGCCGCGCCCGGCGCAAAGAGTTCTGGATGTTTGCGCTGTGCAATTTGCTGATTTCACTGTTGCTACGCGTTCTGGATCATCTGATCGGCACAACCTTTGTATCGCATGGCGAAGTGGTGGGCATTCTGGGCACCATTTACGGCCTGGCGGTGCTGATCCCCAGCATGGCGGTAGCAATACGCCGTCTGCATGATGGCGACCACGCTGGCTGGTGGCTCTTTATGGCGTTGTTACCCATTGTGGGGAGCATTGTTTTGCTGGTGTTCATGTTGCAGCAAAGCACGCCAGGCCCTAACCGCTTTGGCCCATCTCCCCGGCTGGACTTTGACGAACCAGAGCCACCGGTTCCCCCGTTTTACCACCAACACTGAACTGTACAGGCCGTTGGCAGCCTGTCCGCGCACGCCCAACACTTTTCATTATATTTTTATATATAATATAATGATGTAAATTGTTGAGCCTGTGTTGATCGCAAATCATGAACCCGCCTGAACTCCCCTCCGCCCAAACCCTGCGCCAGGGTGCGTTGGCCGCTACGGCGACGCTGCGTGTGCTGGCAAACCAGGATCGCTTGTTATTGTTGTGCCAACTCAGCCAGGGGGAAAAAAGCGTCAGCGAGCTCCAGACCCTGCTTGATCTGCAGCAGCCTTCGCTCTCCCAACAGTTGGGCGTATTGCGGCAAGAGAACCTGGTCAGCACGCGGCGCGACGGCAAGCAAATCTATTACCGCATTAGTGATGATCGCGTCTTCACTCTGCTTGAAACCCTCTACGCCCTGTACTGCCCTGCAGACTCAACAGACTGAACGAGCCCTTTCATGACCATAGACTGGCAGCATTTCTCTCCCTTTACGGCGCTGGCTGGCGGTGTGCTCATTGGCCTTGCCAGCGGCGCGTTGTTTCTCCTGACTGGCCGCATTGCCGGTATCAGCGGCATTGTGGGCGGACTGCTGCAAGGCACGGTGCGCAGCAATGGCTGGCGCTGGGCCTTTGTCGCCGGTCTGTTGATAGCACCATGGCTTTGGCGCGGATTGGGGGCTCTGCCAGAAATCCAGATCAGCACGTCCAGCGTCTGGCTGGTTGCCGCCGGACTCTTGGTGGGCTTTGGTACTCGCCTGGGCTCGGGCTGCACCAGTGGTCATGGCGTGTGCGGTTTGGCGCGACTGTCCGTGCGTTCATTGGTCGCCACGCTCAGTTTTATGGCGACGGGCTTTGCCACCGTCTGGTTGCTGCAACACGGTTTGCGATAAGCAAGGAGATACACCATGGCGATTGTGTTTGCCGCATTGTCTGGCCTGATTTTTGGTCTGGGGCTCATCCTCTCCGGCATGGCCAATCCGGCCAAAGTAACAGGGTTTCTGGATCTGGCCGGCGCGTGGGACCCATCTCTGGCGCTGGTCATGGCCGGGGCCATCGCCGTTGCGCTGCCGTTGTTCCGGCTGGCGCGCCGACGGCAGAACGCAATCAGTGGCGACATGCTGCAGTGGCCGCAATCCCGCCAGATTGACGCACCACTGGTGATCGGGGCACTGCTATTTGGCGCCGGCTGGGGGCTGGCCGGTATCTGTCCGGGCCCGGCGCTTGTCTTGTTGGGTGCGGGGCTGCCGCAGGGGCTCTTGTTTGTAGCGAGCATGCTGGCCGGCATGGGCTTGTTTGGCCTCGTCAGCCGCCGGATGGCGCGTACATGACCGTGGTTCTGCTGCTGGGCGCGCTAGTGGGCGCTGTATTGGGCCTGACGGGCGCCGGCGGCGGCATTCTGGCCGTGCCCGCGCTGGTCAATGGTCTGGGCTGGACCGTACAACAGGCGGCCCCGGTTGCGCTCATTGCCGTTGCCACAGGTGCTGCGGTCGGCGCGCTGGAAGGCTTTCGCCACGGCTTGGTGCGCTATCGGGCTGCTGCTCTGATTGCCCTCGCCGCCATGCCGATGACCTTTGTCGGCCGCTGGCTGGCCCTGCAGATTTCCGCTACGTTGCTGGCTGGTGTGTTCGGTGCGGTGATGTTGCTG
>JASLES010000019.1 GCA_030151005.1 Silvimonas sp. | reverse complement strand
AAAGGCAAAGGCAAAGGCAAAGGCAAAGGCAAAGGCAAAGGCAAAGGCAAAGGCAAAGGCAAAGGCAAAGGCAAAGGCAAAGGCAAAGGCAAAGGCAACCCCAACGATCACCGCCGCCCCAAAACAAAAAACCCGTTCACTCGGAACGGGTTTTTCAGGTAATACAGTGCAAGGATCGAGGTTTTACTCTTCGTCCATCACCGCAGTGGTGTACACGTCTTGCACATCGTCCAGGCTTTCCAGCGCATCAATCAGCTTTTGCATCTTGATGGCGTCGTCGCCCAGCAATTCGGTTTCGCCTTGCGGCTTCATGCTCACTTCACCCATTTCTGCCTTGAAACCGGCAGCTTCCAGAGTGTCGCGAATGCCGACAAATTCGTACGGCGGGGTGATGACTTCAATCGAACCGTCGTCGTTGGTGACCACGTCTTCTGCGCCGGCTTCCAGCGCGGCTTCCATCAGCGCGTCTTCATTGGTGCCGGGGGCAAAGATCAGATAACCACAGTGTTTGAACTGGAACGCGACGCAACCGTCGGTGCCCATGTTGCCGCCGTACTTCGAAAAAGCATGACGCACATCTGCAACAGTCCGGGTTTTGTTGTCTGTCAGGCAGTCCACCATGACGGCTGCGCCGCCAATGCCGTAACCCTCGTAACGGGTTTCAACATAGTCCACGCCTTCCAGCGTGCCGGTGCCGCGCTCAATGGCGCGCTGGATGTTGTCTTTGGGCATGTTGGCCGCCAGACCCTTATCCACCGCCAGACGCAGGCGCGGGTTCATGGCAAGATCGCCCCCGCCCATTTTGGCGGCAACCGTGATTTCCTTGATCAGTCGCGTGAAGACCTGGCCGCGCTTGGCGTCCTGACGGCCTTTACGGTGTTGAATGTTCGCCCATTTGCTATGGCCGGCCATGATGCGGATTCCTGAATTCGGTAAATGAAAATAGCCGGGGATTTTAGCACAGCGCCCGTAAACAGGAGAGCCGCCGGAATTTATAACCAGTGTGACAAACGGCCAAAACCCCAGGCAAGGAGCGCGGCGACCACCACCAGGACTGCCGCCCGGCGGCGACCAGCCCGTGCCACGGCCAGGGCGCTCCAGCCCACACACAGGATCAGGGTGGCGATCAGTGGCAAATACGCCGCAGCCAGCGCCACCGGCAACGTCACCATCAGCCAGGTACGTATCGCGTTGAGGATGTACTCACGCCGGCTGGGCGGCGGCGCGGCCAGTTCTGGCAGCAAGCTCCCCAGCATGGGCAGGGCGCTTACGGGGTCACTGTGCAAGCTGCTAACCAGTTGCCCGGCCTGCCGCGGTGCAATGCCGGTGGCAACCAGCATGGCTTGCAGGCCCACCACGTCTTCTGGACCAGCGTGGTCGGGCAAGTCCTCATCGCTCTCTGGATCTGTGACAACGGGGGCAGGGGTCTTGCGCACAATATTGAGTGCCAGCCAGACCGGCCCCAGAAACACCCCCAGCCACAGGGTGAAGGCCACGGTGGCCGGCAGGCGGCCAAAACCGGCCAGTAACATGGGGATGACAGCGCTGAACAGCGCGGCATCTTGCATCACCTGCCGTGTGCGCCGTTGCAACAGTTGCATCGGCGGCGCATATAAACCCGTGCCCTGCAGCCCACTCTTCAGTAAAGCAGACCAGCAAAGCAGAGGGCCAAAGCGCTGCAACAGCCGGCATATACAGCGGGTAGCGCGGGAGACGGGCTGCGCCGGGTAGAGCGCAGCGATCTCCAGCCAGTACCACTGGCGCGCGGTGCCGGATTCCATATCGGACAGCGTGAGCGCCACTTGGCGCGGGTCTGCACGCAAATCAGTGCAGCCAGTAGTCGATCAGCAAACCGGCAAAGATCACGGCACCGATGCGGTTGTTGGCCAGAAATGCCTGGAAGCAGGGTTGGCGCTCACGCCCGCGAATGCGTGGATATTGATCGAACACCATCAGCAGGAAGGCTGCAGCCAGACCAATGGCATAAGCGACGCCACGCCCGGCCAGATAGCCGCCCAAGGCCATCAGGCCCAGAAAGGCAAAGTGGCAAATCATGATGGCGGCCACATCAAACCGCCCAAAGGTAATGGCGGAGGTGCGAATGCCGATTTTCAGATCATCCGGTCGGTCGGTCATGGCATACGCGGTGTCGTAGGCCACGCTCCAGAACACATTGGCCAGCAACAACAGCCAGGCCAGCGGGGGCAAGGTGCCGGTCAGGGCGGCAAACGCCATGGGAATACCAAAGCCAAAGGCAATGCCCAGATAAGCCTGCGGGATGGCCAGAAAACGCTTGGTAAACGGATAGCTGGCCGCGACAAACACGGCAGGGATGGACATCCATTTGGTCAGCGCGTTCAGCGGCAGAATCAGCGCAAACGCAATCAGCGCCAGGATCGTGGCCAGCCACAGCGCTTCTTTGGTACTTACGAGGCCCGCTGCCATCGGGCGGTTTTTGGTGCGCTCGACATGGCCGTCAAAATCCCGGTCAGCGTAGTCGTTGATCACACAACCGGCCGAGCGCATCAGGAATGTACCCAGCACAAAAATCACCACCACCCATGCATCCGGGTGCCCGGCGCCGGCAAACCACAGCCCCCACAACGTGGGCCACAACAGCAGCAATGTGCCGATGGGTTTATCCATGCGGGTCAGGCGAAGGTAGAGCGACAGGCGTGACGGTTTGGCGGTGGTATTCATGGTGACCGGTGGGCAGGTTGGTGCAAGCGCGCAGTGTGCCGCAAAGCACCCGGCGCTGAAAAGTCGTACAGAACTTCCCTGACCGGTCACGCGCGTGTAATCCGCCTGCGCGATGGCACGTTAATGACAAGGCTGGCGGCCAGAGTCTGATGGCGCACAGCACACATAATCCAGAATATTCCGCGCTTGCGGAGTCAACCAACAGGGAATCCGTTCATCGTGAACACGCTTTTCAACTGGGTTGCCATTGCCGGGACCTGCGCTTTGCTGGCTGCCTGCAATGCGGGCGACTCTTCTTCTTCCGGCCAGCCTGCCCCCAGCGGTTTTAAAGTCTTGCCGGCCGATGGCGCTGCGATTGTGATGTGGGATCAACAATTGGGTGTGAACTACTGGTTGTTTGGTGGGCAAACCTCTTCGCTCACGGTGGCGAACGTGTTGTCGCAACCAGAGAGCAAGCTGATCAATGGCGTCACGTCACCTTATGTTGTGACCAGCCTGACTAACGGTAGCGTGTATTCCTTCTTGATGAATGCCAATACCGGCAATAGCAAGGCTGGCCCAGCGACGGCGGCGGTCTCTGTTGTGCCGGTGGCGTCGGGTTATACCTGGACTAATAGCCCGGCCATGTCGGCTGCCAATATTTATGGTCAGACGTTCAACGCCGGTACTTATCTGGCCGTTGGGGCGGGTGGTTCGGCACTG
>JASLES010000462.1 GCA_030151005.1 Silvimonas sp. | reverse complement strand
GTGTCGATGTGATACGTCGCTTAATGAACCGGGGTCAGTTTGAACACTTGATTAGCGACGTAATCAGAAACGTAAAGAGATCCGCTCGAATCCAGTGCCAGGCCGTAGTAACCCGTGCCAGAGGCGGGATCGGTATAGATAGTCACCATGGTGCCGTCTGGCATGACTTTGACAATCGTGTTGTCACTATAATTCGCCACATACAGACTGCCGCTCGCATCAACAGCGATACCCATGGGCATGGAAAAACCGCTGATGCTGGTCACGGTTCCGTTTGTAGCGAGTTTGGTCACGGTGCTGAGCGACAGGCTGGTGGCATAAAGGTTGCCTGCGTTGTCCGCCACCATGCCATAAATCTGCGGTACGGTGCTCAGCACCGTCGACTGGGTGCCATCCGGCGCAATTTTGCTCACAAAATGCGAAATGGAATCAGCTGCATATACATTTCCGTTGCCATCAACCGCAACGGCAGTCAGGTTCGAGAATCCACTGCCGATGCTCGTTGTGGTGCCCGCCGGCGTTAACTTTTGTATCTGTGCCGGCGTAGACCTGGTGGTAAAAACATTGCCGCTTCCATCTACAGCAACGCCAAATCCTGAGGGCACTAAACCGAGTATTGACGTTGTTGTGCCATTGGGCGAGATTTTTAAGTATTCATCCTGGCCACTGTTGGCAACATAAAGATTGTTACTGGCATCCAGGGCGATCGAAGACGGAATACGGTAAGAATCAAGCGTATTCCAGATCGGTGTCGAGGTTACATTGGTGATGGTTGCACAACTCACGGTGACCGTGACATTGGCCGTCACCGTGCCGCTGCCATTGGTCAACGTGCAGGTTGTCCACAAGGGATCAACCGTCGTCACGGAGAAATTGCTGCCGGAGGCGATAGTGGTAGGGAACGCAAAAGTGCCGTCGCCCTGCACGGTGACGCTGTCGCTACCATTGCGCAACGACATGCTCATACCGTGCAGTCCACTGATGTTGCCACTGATTGTGTAATGGGCGACGGCTGCTGGCGTCGGGGTCGGTGTGGAATTGGTGGCGCTATCAGTGGCACTTGAAGCTGAAGTGTCATCACTGTTGTTACATCCTGCAAGCATCAGTGCCATCAAGGCGGCCAACAATGGAAATTTCATGTCGGAAAACTCTAATTTTATGATTATTAAGTAAATCCGCATTATATGACGCGAGAAATCCACGACTCGCCAAGCAAATGTCATAGTGTCTGCTTTTAGCTACGCCCGAACCTTCACAACGAATCAATAACCCAACAGCCTTCGCGAAAATCTTATGGTCAGCATTGGGCTGATGGCGGACGTCCCTGCTTGTTTTGTGGAATGTCCGCTTTGGCCGACAAGCTGCCCTAGGTAGTCAGGTCTGGCAGCAAATCGGCCGAAGCGGACGCAGGGGCATCCGGGCTATGACGTCTGTTGCCGCCCCAAAGCTAACCGGCTGCACAGCAATAAAAAGCGTCCTTAAGTGGGTGTCCATAGAGGCGGTAGCGGGCCAACCTGGGCGATTTTTTCCAGACGCGTTTTTCTGGCAGATCAGCCGTAGTTCACAGCCGTTTTGGGCTCTTGCCAAACAGCCCAGAACAACTGAAGCAACAACGCCCGCAGAGAGCGGGCGCTGTTGTACTTTGCAATTTGGCTATGATCTTTTTTCAAGGTGCTCTGTGATGTACGACTTAGAGAAGACTATCCCGTTCACGCTGGTTCGGTGTTCCTCATCCACATGCGACAAGGCAGAAATCGCCCCAGCCCTGTTCCCCTGGTAAAAAAAAGCAATCGCCTGATGCAGGTATGCAGCCCCTAAATAATAAACATCATTGTTTTGCGTGCTCACATCGATAACACATTCGAAGTCGATCACCGCAGCATCGAATTGGCCACTTCTCAAACGCCAACGGCCACGATAAAAAAAGTCACATGGTTCTTCAACATCATTCAGCGAAATCACCCGGTCGATAAGCTTTATCGCCTCACTTAGATCACCCTGAATGGCATGAATGTTCGCGTATAGGCGTAGTGCGACAACATCATCGGGGAACTCGGTCAGGTACGCTCTGCAATGCTCCTGAGCCTTTTTCAGGTCACCAGCTTCCAGTGAGGCTTTGGCCTGTACTAACAATTTTTCACCAGACAACTCTGTTACCTCCACAACGCTGTGACGCATACTCGTTTATTACTCGGTTGTCACAAGCCTGAATCTGGCGAATCCAGGTCTCCACCAAAGAAGCTTTCAGCGACACAACCTTCCCTCATGAAGTTAACCATCCAAGTATATTCGCCATGCCTAGTAGGCATTGTCTCATTCAACAAGTTTGCGACCATCCTCGCTATCTTTGGTATTTCGTTCTCTGGGAGCTTTAGCGCATTCACCAAAAAGAGAACAAACTTATACTCATCCTGAATCTCGTACGACACAGCCTCGGGGCCAACACCAATGAGACCGATGATCGCATGACAAGCATTCTTTGCTATTTCGTCATCAATTGAGTACTTCATTTGCATTCTCACTAAGGATTCGGTTTCATAATCTGCACAGGGAGCAGGTCTCTGTATTCCTGTGGAACGGTGCAATGGCTGGGGTCCATAGGGTCACCGGGGTTGAGCGTATGGAGACCTGTGAGCCGTAGCCGAGGTTGGGAAAGCAGTCATGTGTCCAAGCTTTATCAATGTCTGCTTTGGCCGGAGGCTGTGTAAAAACGCGGAGCGTTGACACGTCCACAAACATTGCCCCCGCATCTTTGGGGCGAACAACGTTTTTCCGCGTCCAAACCAGGCTGCTTTGACGGCAAACAAAGCCCTTTCAGGCCGTTACCGCCGCCATTAACCCTTCAAACCCCATGATCTTCATGACGCGCTTCATGTTGTAGGCGAGCACATGCAAACTCATCTCGGTACTGACCCGCTTCAGGGTGCGCGTCAGGAAGTGGGTTGCGCCCATCCAGTCCTTCAACGTACCAAACGGGTGCTCTACGGTCTGACGCCGTAGCTTCATTATGCCGGGGCGGGTATCCAGACGTTTCTGCATCTCCTCCAGCGCGGCTTCGTGCTCCCCGCGGGTAACACGGCGGTAAGCGCTGGGCGTGCATTGCGCCTTGAGTTTGCAGCGCGGGCAGTCCGAGCTCCAGTATTTATGGACCGGAGCACCACGTTCCATGGTTGAGAAACGCCAGATCAGCCGGCTGCCTGCCGGGCAGATGTACTCTCCGGCGGCGGGGTCAAACACAAAGTCTTCTTTGTCGAAGCGGCCGTCAGCCCTGGCTGAGGAAGTCATCGGCTTCGATACCAGCGGCACAATGCCGGCCTCAGCGCAGGCACCGACTTCTTCGCCATGGAAGTAACCGCGATCGGCGATGGCCTCGAGACGGGTGGCCTGCATGGCTTCTTTGGCCTGTCTGGCCATATTCGCCAGCTGGCGGCGGTCACTGCCGTGGTTGGTCACCTCATGGGCCACGATGAGGTGATGCCGGGTGTCGACGGCGGTCTGAACGTTGTAGCCGACCAGCCCGCGACTGGTGCTCGTTGCCATCGCGCGGGCATCCGGATCGGTCAGCGAAATCTGTCCGGCAGGTGCCTGTTCCAGCTGCGCCTGGATGTGTCTGAGCTTTTCCAGCCGGGCGGCCAGCGTGGCCATTTTCTGCCTGAGCCGGGTGGTCCGGGCCTGCGCGATGTCAGCAGGCTGGCGGTCTGCCGTTTCCAGTTCAGAGAGATAGCGCGCGATGCACTGGTCAATCTCCTGCATCCGCTTCGCCAGTTTGCCGTGCGTGAAGTTGCGGTCATGGGCATTCACGGCCTTGAACTTGCTGCCGTCAATGGCAACGACAGCCTGCGTGAACAGATCCAGCTCCCGGCACAGCACGACGAATTGCCGGCAGACATTGCGTATGCCGGTACCATTATTGCGCCGGAAGTCGGCGATCGTTTTGAAGTCAGGGGAAAGTCGGCCCAGCAGCCACATTAATTCGATATTCCGCTGCGTTTCCCGTTCGAGGCGGCGGCTGGACTGTATACGGTTAAGGTAGCCATAGATGTACAGCTTGAGCAGGACGGCGGGGTGATACGCCGGGCGCCCGGTGGCTTGAGGGTCTACCCCGGCGAAGCCCAGGGTACGCAGATCGAGCTGTTCGACAAAGGCATCGACAAACCGGACCGGGTTGTCTTCGCCGACGTAGTCATCGAGTAGAGCAGGCAACAGTGCGGCCTGCGACCTGTTCTCCCCCTGAACAAACCGTGTCATTGCGCATCCCCTGGTATGCCATAAGGAACATCATAGTCACGGGGACGTTTTCACACAGCCTCGCCGAAAAGCTGTCTATGCTGTTGGCCCGGATTAATTGGATAGGCTCCCCAAAACTTTAGGAGCAGCGGCTCACAGCATGGGATGCGCTATACAGCGTCCATCGCACTTGTGAAGCTCGTAGCGTGCCCAAGCGGTGGCTTGCGTCTCAACCACTCGATTTACAGAGAATGAGAAAATGCGAGCCAACCTTGTCTAAGCCTCTCCGCGTCATGCAAAGCGTGGTGCCATGGTCGTTCAAGGGTATGAAACTTTGCCTGTGCTGTTTGAAATTCTTTCGTCGCCATTGCTTCCCGCATATCCAGACGATCTTTCATGTTGGCGGGCCATTCGCCATCCAGTATGTCTGCCAGCAGCTCCAAGTCGAGGTAGGAATCACACACCAGCGTGATTTCGGTGAATTGGGACAGCCAGGACCTTATGTACGGACCGACCTCTGCTTTGGGCCGGATCGCATCCCTGGCTTTCCCAAGTTGAGGTAAGACGGCCGCTTGCACAAACGGGTTGCACGCTTCTTTTCGGAAGTCGTCCACCTCTAAGTAGAGCTGGTGATTTCCGTCTTCCGAAACAAACCCGATGCTGATCAACTCGCAGTCGATAAAGTCAGTGAATTCGGTGTCCAAAAAAAGCAGCATTGCTTGTCCCGTAAGTGCAACAAGGCCCGTCGCTTGATCTATGGCGGCAGTCTATGTATCAAGCAATTGCTTGAGCCGCAACAAGGTCCCGGCATCACCCAGGCCCTCATCTGGGTTTGTCCGAATCAGACGGTGTTCGTCGCCTTCGCCCCAGCCTTCGTCATCATCGTCAATTGCCAGCCACTGTACGTTGGGTCGGCGCTGCAGGTAATGCCGGATTTGCTGGTATCGGGTGAATTCACTCCACTCTGTCCAGTCGATTCGAGAATGCCAAGTAGCTCCGGTAACCCGGCCTCGCAGTGCTGGCGGCAATGCCTTTTTCGCTCGTTCGTATGAGCGGATACGGACCCAGCTTGTTGAGAGTACGATTTCCACATCTGGGCGTCCTGCCAGGATTTTTTCCAGATTTCCGGCCCACATAAACAAGGTGCCTGGGACTTTCAGGACGGGCCCACCTTTCTGAAGATAAACGGCATCTGGGTGCAGGACGCCGTCGAAATCAAGAAACAGGATCATGACGAAACT
>JASLES010000431.1 GCA_030151005.1 Silvimonas sp. | reverse complement strand
AGCCATCGCTGGCCCCCTTCCTCGCCGCATGCAACATATGCAACGTAATCTTGCGTACCTCAGACTTGCTCTCATCGATATGCGCCTTGAGCATCCGCTGCGCTTCATCCGCGCGGCGTTGCAAGATCGCGCGCAAGATCGCGCCGTGTTCGTGGTAGGTCGTATCCACCCGGTACGGCTTGGTGAAGTCCAGCCGGCGGATCGGGCGGATTTTTTCGGTGACGTCACGGTGAATCCGCGCCATCTCCTGGTTACCCGTGGCGGCCACCAGGGTGGAGTGGAACAACTCATCAAAACCGGAGACGATCTTGCCGTCAGTCAAACGCTCGCCCACGGGCACCAGCCACAGGTTTTTCAGTTCCAGCAGGGCCTGGTTTGTTTCCAGGTCGACGTGTTCGCATAACCGGCGCGCAGCAGCCAGTTCCAGAATCACGCGCACGTCGTACAGGTCTTCGAAATAGGCAAAATCAAACGGTCGCACTTGCCAACCATTGCGAAACTGCACTTCTACAAAGTGCTCGTTTTGCAGGCGATACAGCGCCTCACGCACGGGAGTGCGGCTCACGTTCAGGCGTTCGGCCACTTCGCTTTCGGTAAAGCGATCCCCCGGCAACAGGCGGAATTCCATGATGTCCGCCTTGATGCTGGCGTAGATGCCATTGGCAAGGTTGTCTTTGGAGCCGCGCCGTTTGCCGGGCACGGCATCTTCGTTAGCCAGAGACGCGACCGGGTCGGGTTTCATGCGTGCGGTTCCAGCACCAGCAAGCGTTCACCCGGCGTAACGGCTTTGCCTGGCAAGGCGCGGATTGATCTCACCGTGCCGGATACCGGCGCGTTCACCGCCAGTTCCATTTTCATGGCTTCGACCACAATCAGCGGTGAGCCGGCATCCACTCTCTGGCCCACTTCTACCAGCACTTTCCAGATGCTGCCGCACAGGTCGGCGCTGATGATGTGGTGGCCGTCGTCCACGGCTTCTTCGGCCTCTTCCTCGACCACAACGGCGTGGTGATGCGCGCTGTCATCGGCGGCCCACAACGCCACTTCGGCTTCAAACGCCACTTTCTGGCGGGCCTGGAAGTCAGCAATGCTGGCGCTGTTATCCGCCAGGAATTGCTCATAGGCGGCGAAGTCGAACACTTCTTCTTCGATACGCACGCCGGCCCGACCGTGGCGGAAGTCTTCGCGCAGTACATCCAGTTCAGCCTCGGATACCGGGTAGAAACGCACCTGGTCAAAGAAGCGCAGCAGCCATGGCTCGCCGGGGGCAAACACAGCGTTCTTGAGGAATTTGTTCCAGATTGGCAGCGTGCGGCCCACCAGCTGATAACCGCCGGGGGAATCCATGCCGTAAATGCACATGTACACGCCGCCAATACCCACCGTGCCTTCGGCGGTGAAGGTGCGGGCGGGATTGTATTTGCTGGTCATGAGCCGATGGCGTGGGTCGACCGGTACGGCGCACGGCGCGCCCAGATACACGTCCCCCAGCCCCATCACCATATAGCTGGCGTCAAAAATGATGTCGCTGACTTGCTCGCGAGTCTCCAGCCCGTTGATACGCTGGATAAAGTCGACGTTATTGGGCAGCCAGGGCGCCTGATGGCGTACGGTTTCCTGATAGCGTTGTACGGCACCCAGCGTGGCGGAGTCTTCAAACGCCAGCGGCATGTAGACCACGCGGGTGGGCAGCTTGAGCGTGGAGACATCCGGCAGTTCGGCATCGGCCGCCAGCAGAGTGGCCAACAGGCGTTGCTGGCTGATCTCGTAACCGTTGAAGCGGATTTGCAGCGAGCGCACGCCCGGCGAGAGTTCCAGAATGCCCGGCACGCCCAGTTGCTTGAGCTTTTGCATCATCAGATAGATGCGCAGGCGCAATTTCAGATCGAGCACGTTGGGGCCGTACTCCATCAGGATGTACGTGTCGCCGGCTTGGCGGTAAGTCACTGCCGGGCGCACGCCGTTTTCCGGCAACTCGGCCAGGATGGCGGGGGATGAAGTCGCCGGCAGTTCTACATCGGCCACATCCGCAACCGGCACAAACGACAGTGCCGCCAGTTGTGCGTCTTGTGCGCGCTCCAGCGCGACGGCCTCTTTGTAGCTAATGCACTTGAAGCGGATCTTGTCGCCGGGTTTCACCTGGCCAACCTTCCACAACTCGGCCTTGGCGATGGTGGCCGGACAGACAAAGCCGCCCAGGCTGGGGCCGTCACGGGTCAGGATGACTGGCGAATCCCCGGTGAAATTGATGCTGCCAATGGCGTATTCGCAATCGTGGATATTGGACGGATGCAGCCCGGCCTCACCGCCATCGCTACGCGCCCAGGTGGGTTTGGGGCCGATCAACCGTACGCCCAGACGATTGGAGTTGTAGTGGACTTCCCAGTCGCTGGCGAAAAAGGTGTCGATCGCCTCGGGCTGGAAGAAATCGGGCGCGCCATGCGGACCGTACAGCACGCCGATCTCCCAATGCGTACCGTATGCGGGCACCAGTTCTGCCGGGGCGGCGGCAGGTTCGCTCACCGGCGCTGGCGTGGTGCACGCAGGCAGATCAGGCTGGCTGACCGGCAACATGTCGGCTGCACGCAGCGTGCGGCCGGCGTGGCCGCCAAACTGGCCCAGCGCAAAGGCAGAGCGACTGCCCAGGTAAACCGGTACATCAATCCCGTTGCGGATAGCCACATACGTACGGCAACCGCTGGCAGCACGACCCACGGCCAGAATCTGGCCAGCTTTGACGGCCAGGGGCTGGTTCATGGCTACATCCTGACCATCCAGCGTGATCGGGCACGTTGCGCCGGTCAGGGCGATAACGGCATCCATGTGGAACTTGAGCGTCGGGCCTTGCAGCGTGCATTCCAGCGCAGCGCCAGAGACGTCGTTGCCGACAATGCGGTTGGCCAGACGGAAGGCATAGTCATCCATCGGGCCGGAAGGCGGCACGCCGATATCCCAGTAACCCACACGGCCGGGGTAGTCCTGCACGCTGGTGTAGGTGCCCGGTTCCAGCACCTCGACCACGGAGGGTTGATAGGCAAAACTATCCAGGAAACGGGTGGAGACCTGACCGGCTTCAAACGCGGCGCTGGCAATGATCTGGCGCAGGTAATCCAGGTTGGTGGCAATGCCATGCAGCGCGGTGTTATCCAACGCCGTTTGCAGGTTGGCCAGCGCCTCGGCCCGGTTCTCGCCGCGCACAATCAGCTTGGCCAATAGCGGGTCGTAAAACGACGGGACTTCTGTACCGGTGCTGACCCAGCCATCAACGCGCAACGGTACGACATCACTGGCCGGGTAGCTGACATTGGTCAGTACGCCAGGTGATGGCTGGAATTGTTTGACCGGGTCTTCAGCGTACAAGCGCACTTCAATGGCCGCACCGTGCGGCGCTCGGGTCATGGCGGCTTCGTCCAGCGCATCGCCCGCGGCCACGCGCAGCATGCATTCCACCAGATCAAGCCCGGTGACGGATTCGGTCACGGGGTGCTCCACCTGCAAGCGCGTGTTCACTTCCAGGAAGTAAAACTCGTCACGCTTGCTGTCGTACACGTATTCCACCGTGCCGGCAGAACGGTAATTGACCGATTCCCCCAGCCGCTGGGCCGACGCCAGCAAGGCGGCGCGGGTGGCCGGCGGCAGGTTGGGCGCGGGCGTTTCTTCAATGACTTTCTGGTTGCGGCGCTGGATAGAACAGTCGCGTTCACCCAGGGCAAAGACCTTGCCGTTGCCGTCGCCAAAAATCTGCACCTCAATGTGGCGGGCCTGATCGACAAAGCGTTCGATAAACGAGCCACCATCCCGGAAAAACTGTTCGCCCAGCCGCTGCACGCGCTCGAATGCCGAGGCCAGTTGTTGCGCGTCGTCACAACGGGTCAGACCAATACCGCCGCCGCCCGCCGTACTTTTGAGCATGACCGGGTAGCCAATTTTTTCGGCCTCCGCGAGCGCATGGTCGGCGGAATCCAGCAAGCCGCTGCCCGGCGTGGTCGGCACGCCGGCGGCGGCAGCCAGTTCACGCGCACGGTGTTTAAGGCCGAATTCTTCCATCTGCAACGCGGTCGGGCCGACAAACACAATGTCATTGGCCGCGCACGCTGCACCAAACTCTGCACTCTCAGACAAAAACCCATAGCCGGGGAACACCGCCTCAGCGCCGGTTTGTTTGCAAGCATCGATGATCTTTTCAATGCACAGATAGCTATCAGCCGGCTTGTCACCACCGAGCGCAATCGCCACATCGGCTTCGGTCACATGCGCACTGTTGCGGTCGGCATCCGAATACACCGCGACGCTTTTCACGCCCAGACGCTTGAGAGTGCGGATCGCTCTGCATGCGATCTCCCCACGATTGGCAATCAATACAGTCTTGAACATGGCGATTCCTCAAGCTTGAGCGGTTTGCAGGCTGGCGATATACGCACGCCAGCCGCCGAAATGGGTGATGTCCGTAGCGCCAGCAATCGCCCACGGCTCGCAGATAAAGCCCTTCACGCTGCGGCCGTCGGCGGTTTCCAGCGTGCCGATGCCCAGCGGGGCGGGGATCAGCGCCACAAAACTGCCAAAGGCAGAGAGCGGCACATCCCACAGTTCAATCTCGATGGATGAACCAGCGTCGCCCTTCAC
>JASLES010000420.1 GCA_030151005.1 Silvimonas sp. | reverse complement strand
CCATATGCTGCCCGAATCGCGAATCTCTCAGCCAGTT
This sequence comes from Silvimonas sp., assembly GCA_030151005.1. Taxonomy (GTDB): domain Bacteria; phylum Pseudomonadota; class Gammaproteobacteria; order Burkholderiales; family Chitinibacteraceae; genus Silvimonas. The sequence goes on along the minus strand of JASLES010000420.1, from coordinate 6,508 downwards.
CATCGGTGACTACCGCAGTTCCGGAAACGGAAATCTCATTGAATCGCCTCATAACACGGTCTTTCATATGATCATGGTGTTCGTGTAGTTGACCAGTTAAAAATCCGTGACGGTTCAGTCGCACGATCTGCGATTTCTCTCTTTTGCAAGACGGGCAGCTCCATCCAGTTGGTGTCATTACCCACCATCGATTGAAATGGACTCCTTTTGCATCGAAGACTTTTACGAGATCTTTAGTCGTTCTCGAGAACTCACTGTCAAGTCCGGGTAAATTATTTTCTTCGAGAAATTTCAGTAACTCGTCTCGGGATGCGAATTTCGGAAACATCAGGATTTTTCCATTTTCAAGCAGCTAGTCGAATGTAATAACTCTAACGATTGCGGTTCCTGAAAGATACTAGCCACCTGGATGAGCCCACCACCACTGCGCCACAACCAGCCCGCTCCCGCGAGGCATAAGCTGTATTTGCAAGAGTACCGCCCCAACGTCCCACAAATGTGCTATCGGGTCTCAGCCTTAGAACTACCGCACGACCTCAAGCTATCGGCGCCAAGGTGAACCCGTCGTATTTTGATGTAGAAGACCATGCTAACCTGGCCCAGTCTCATCTTTTGGCTAAGAGAAATCTCATCTTTAGGCTGAAAAATCTCATCTTTTTTGATAACCGACAATTGACCCCGATCAACACCTGTTTGCATGAAAAAACCCAATATCTTGTGCCTGAGCTCACATTCACAACAAGATATTGAGGTACGCCGTGTCCAGCCAGCCCACCCACGTCCGCAAGCGCGATGGTCGCATTGTCGGCTTTGATGCGAGCCGCATTGCCCGCGCTCTGCTTGCCGCAGCCCAAAGCAGCGGTGAATTTGACGCCGACACGGCCCAGATGCTGACCGAGCGGGTCACCCGGCGCCTGGCGCAGGCCGGCTTCACCAGCCCTGGTATCGAGATCATTCAGGATCACGTTGAAGAAGCTTTGCTGGGCGACGGCTACCTGAAGACCGCGCGCGCTTATATTACCTGGCGCAGCCAGCATGCCCGGCTGCGCTCGGATGTCCGTACGGTGGTTGATGTCGAAGCCAGCATCAACGAATACCTCAACCAGTCAGACTGGCGCATCAACGCCAACGCCAATCAGGGCTGGAGCCTGGGCGGGCTGATCCTCAATACCAGCGGCAAAGTGATCGCCAATTATTGGCTCAACCATGTTTACCCGCCAGAAATCGGCGCGGCGCATCGGTCTGGCGCCATCCATATCCACGATCTGGACATGCTGTCGGGCTATTGCGCCGGCTGGTCCCTGCGCCGCTTGCTGCACGAAGGTTTTAATGGCGTGCCCGGCAAGGTAGAAGCGACGGCGCCAAAACATATGTCATCCGCTATCGGGCAGATCGTCAATTTTCTGGGCACGCTGCAAAACGAATGGGCGGGCGCTCAGGCGTTTTCGTCGTTCGATACTTATATGGCCGCGTTCGTGCGCGTCGACAACCTGAGCTACAAGCAGGTTAAACAGTACATTCAGGAACTGATCTACAACCTCAACGTGCCCAGTCGTTGGGGTACGCAAACGCCGTTTACCAACCTGACCTTTGACTGGACTTGCCCGGCGGATTTGCGGGAGCAGATTCCCTACGTGGGCGGCCTGGAAATGCCGTTCACCTATGGTGATCTGCAAACCGAAATGGACATGATCAATCGCGCCTACATCGAAGTCATGATGGAGGGCGACGCGCGTGGCCGGGTGTTCACCTTCCCTATTCCCACCTACAACATCACGCCGGATTTCGACTGGGATCATCCCAACACCACCCTGCTGTTCGAGATGACGGCCAAATACGGGCTGCCGTATTTCCAGAACTTTTTAAACAGTGATCTGGAACCCCACATGGTGCGTTCCATGTGCTGCCGCCTGCAACTGGACCTGCGCGAACTGCTCAAGCGCGGCAATGGTTTGTTTGGCTCGGCCGAACAAACCGGCAGTCTGGGTGTGGTCACCCTCAATTGCGCCCGTATCGGCCATGAATTCAAGGGGGATGAAGCCGGCCTGTTTGCCCGGGTGGACGAGTTGATGGAACTGGGCAAGCAAAGCCTGGAGATCAAACGCAAACTGATTCAGCGCCTGATTGATGGCGGACTGTACCCGTACACCAAACGCTATCTGGGCACCTTGCGCAATCATTTCTCCACGCTGGGGGTTAATGGCGTCAATGAGATGATCCGCAACTTCACCGCCGACCAGGACGATATCACCACAGCCTACGGCTACGATCTGGCTACGCGGCTGATGGATCACATCCGCGAAACCATGACCCGTTTCCAGGAAGAAACCGGCCATTTGTACAACCTGGAAGCCACGCCGGCTGAGGGCACCACCTACCGCTTTGCCAAGGAAGACAAACGCCGCTACCCGGATATTCTGCAAGCCGGCACGGTCGATCAGCCTTACTACACCAATTCCACGCAATTGCCGGTCGGCTTTACTGACGACCCTTTTGAAGCGCTGGAGCGCCAGGACGCACTGCAGCGCAAATACACCGGCGGGACGGTACTGCATTTGTACATGAATGAGGCAGTCTCGTCGGCGGAGGCCTGCCGGACACTGGTGCGCCGCGCCCTCACCCGCTTCCGGCTGCCGTATATCACGGTCTCGCCCACATTCTCGATCTGCCCGAAACACGGCTACTTGAGTGGGCACCACGAATTCTGCCCCAAGTGCGATCAGGAACTGCTGGCCGCCAAACCAGTTTGCTGCAACTAGCAGCGACGCGACCGGTGATTGCCACGGAATACCGGCCGCGTTCTTTTTCTACCCCACCTTGTTTTGGAGCATGTCATGAACGACCGCGTTAGCCAGACCCTGATCGACACCGCCCAGTCCGCAACCCCTGCCCTTAAAACTGAAGAGCGCACGCGTTGCGAGGTGTGGACCCGCGTGATGGGCTATCACCGCCCGGTGTCTGCCTTCAACATTGGCAAGCAGGGTGAATTCAAGGAACGCCAGTTCTTCCAGGAACGCCCATGACTGCCGATGACCATTCGCGCACGCCGCCCAAACTGGGCGGGGTGGTACCGTTTTCCAGTTGCGACTATCCCGGTCATCTGGCCTGCGTGGTGTTTATCTCTGGTTGCCCGTGGCGTTGTCACTACTGTCATAACCCACACCTGCAAACCCGTCACAAAGGCCCCACCCAACCCAGCTGGGATGACACACTGGCCTGGCTCAAAACACGCCAGAAACTACTGGATGCCGTTGTGTTCTGCGGCGGCGAACCGCTGGCGGAATACTGGTTGCCGCAGATGATGCAAGACGCCCGCGCGCTGGGTTTCAAGATTGCCCTGCATACCGGTGGCGCCTATCCGGCCCGTCTTAAACAATGCCTACCGTTGCTGGACTGGGTGGGGTTCGACGTCAAAGCGCCGTTTGCCGATTACGAACAGATCACCCAGACGCGCAATAGCGGTCACGCAGCGCGTACTTCGCTGCAATTGCTGGTCGAAAGCGGTGTACCGTTTGAGTGCCGGACCACCATCCACCCCGCCTTGCACAACACCAGTTCCTTGCTGCAACTGGCCGCGACACTGGCCGTGCAGGGTATCCAGAGTTTTGTCTTGCAGCCGTTTCGGGCATCGGGCTGCACCAGCGCCCAGCTGCTACAACAGCCCGTACCGCCAGACTGGCCAGATGCCAACACGCTGACCCGGCTACGCCAATTACTGCCTGGCACGCAAGTACGTACGCATTAGTCACGCTGGTTTTGGTGATTTGTATACACGGCATCATCACCGCCGTGACGCTTTGATCCAGATCAAAATCAAACCAGAGACAAAGCCGCAGACTCCCCGCTCTTAACCTGGAATCGCCATCACGGCGGGAGACTCACCCATGCTGCAACATGCTTTCAAACCACTGCTGATCAAAGGCAAAGCCTTGCTCCCTGTTGTTCAGGGTGGCATGGGCGTGGGTATCTCTGCGCACAAGCTGGCTGGTGCGGTCGCTCGCGAAGGCGCCATGGGCACCGTGGCTAGCGTTGATCTGCGTCATCATCACGCCGACCTGATGGAACAGAGCAAAAGCATCAAAGACCAGGCCGGGCTGGATGCCCTTAACTTTGAAGCACTGACCCGCGAAGTTCAGCTAGCCAAAGCCACTGCCCAAGGCAACGGCATGGTCGCCGTGAATGTCATGAAGGCGGTCTCTGCCAATACCGACTACGTACGCTGCGCCTGCGAAGCCGGTGCCGACGCCATCGTCATGGGTGCTGGCCTGCCGCTGGACTTGCCCGAGATCACGGCAGATCACCCCCAGATCGCCCTGGTCCCCATTCTCTCGGACAGCCGTGGCATTAGCGTGGTGCTGAAAAAGTGGCTCAAGAAAAACCGCCTGCCAGACGCGATCGTGATCGAACATCCTGGCCACGCCGGCGGCCATCTGGGCGCAACGCGTCTGGATGATGTCCACAACGAGAAATTCGGCTTTGACCGTGTACTCAGTGAAACCCTGCAGATCTTCAAAGACCTGCAACTGGAAAGCCTGCGCATTCCCCTCATCGTTGCGGGCGGCATCAACAGCCATGCCAAGGTTCAGCATTATCTGCAAAGCGGCGCCAGCGGCGTACAACTGGGCACCGCCTTTGCGGTATCAGAAGAAGGCGACGCGCACCCCAACTTCAAGGAAGTACTGGCCAACGCGCGCGATGAAGACATCGTGGAATTCATGAGCGTGGCTGGCTTGCCCGCCCGTGCCGTGCTCACCCCGTGGCTCAAGAACTACATCAACCGCGAAGCGCGCCTGCAATCCAACGCCAAAGCGGACCCGGCACGCTGCACGCAGGGCCTCAATTGCTTGTCGGTCTGCGGCCTGCGCGATGGTCTGGCCAAGGTGGGACAGTTTTGCATTGATCTGAAACTGGCCGCAGCCCTGCGCGGTGAAGTAAACCGCGGCCTCTTTTTCCGCGGCGCCGACAGCTTGCCGTTTGGCAACGCAATCCGCCCGGTTCGCGAGCTCATCGACTACCTGCTCACCGGCCAAAAACCGGCCGGCCTCGCCACAGGCGTGGCTTGAGCCCAGGCGGGCCCGGACGAATATAAGAGAAATCTGACGAATTACAGAAATGAGGGGTGACGATTTTTGTCACATCAACGCACAAAGGCCGACGTGGAACCCCACGTCGGCCTTTGTTTTTACACCACAATCCCGCCACTCGTCGCCGCCTGGCGTTGTTCTGCTGACACAAGCGCGCCGTGATTATGACGTTTGCAATCAATCCGCCAGGCCCCGGAAACGAAGAAGGGTCAGGCTCGAAAGCCTGACCCTTACTGTCTTTGGTGCCGTTGAAGTGAATCGAACACTCGACCTACTGATTACGAATCAGTTGCTCTACCAACTGAGCTACAACGGCGGAGCCAGCATTATAAGCAACTTTGCAACGGATACCAAGCCGGGCACAATGCGCCGGCGACTGTCATTCCGCTGGCATAGCTTTTGCTCTGTATTCGCTGGCGCGGTGCCACCGCACACCAACAAACAAATTTTCGGAGACTGAACATGCAACGCATGCAAAAGGGTTTCACCCTGATCGAACTGATGATCGTTGTTGCGATCATCGGTATTCTGGCCGCTGTGGCCATCCCGGCTTACCAGGATTACACCGTCCGCGCCCGTATCACTGAAGGTCTGGGCCTGGCTGATGCTGCCAAGGTTACTGTTGCTGAAAACGCCGCCAACGGCACTTCGTTTGCTGCGGGTTACAACAATCCGGGCTCGACCGCCAACGTCAGCTCAATGTCTATCGACAACACCAACGGCAACATCACTGTTTCCTATATGTCCCGCGCTGGTAACGGCAACATCGTGTTGCACCCGGTTGACTCCACCAACACCGGCGCTTCCCTGACCCAAGGCTCCATCCCGGGTGGCGTGCTGGTCTGGTCTTGCAATTCCACTGCTGGTACTACTGTTGTGCAAAAGTGGCTGCCGGCTCAGTGCCGCGGCTAAGCTGAATCCAGCTTGCCTCAATCTAGAACGGTTTTCCGTTCAGCAAAACGCCTTCCGGTACACTGGAAGGCGTTTTTCTATCTGCTTACCCGGTTTTCACATGCCCGCAATCAATGAAATGACAAAAACGGTTTGCAACTGGATTCAAAGTACACGTGAAAACGCCCGGGTTATCCCTCACTGGCTTGTGTTACTTGTTCTATGTTGCGGCTGGTTGATTACTCACCCCTATTTAGGGATTCGGCATGACGGTTTTTTGTATGCCGGGTCGGCGCTCAAATATCTGTACCCGGACCGCTATGCAGGCGATCTGTTCTTCCAGTATGGCTCGCAGGACAATTTCACCTGGTTTTCGGTGTTTTATGGCAAGGCCATTCAATGGCTGGGTTTATCCCGCGGCGCGCGCGCACTGATGTTTATCGGGCAGCTGGCCTGGTTTTCCAGCCTCGCCTTTTTGCTGCACAGCATCTTTCAACGCCGCATTCTGATTTATATCGGGTTGCTGCTAGGCA
>JASLES010000418.1 GCA_030151005.1 Silvimonas sp. | reverse complement strand
CCAACGCCCGACAGCACGCTGGTTCTGATCAATCCGGGCAGCATGGACGTGTACCTGCAACACCTCGGCGCAGCCAGAAAGGCGGGTTGGCGCATGGTTGATCTTGCCGTCAACCTGCAAAACCCGTTTGGCAAAACGATGGGCTGGATGGTAGCTGCAGGTGGCAACCACGATGACTTCGCACTGGCCACCCCCGTGCTGGATGCGCTGGCACCACCCATGCCCAAAGCCTGGCTGCATGCAGGCGGGCGCGGGGCAGGCGCCTTCCTCAATGGCATTGCCAGCAATTGGATGACGCAATCGCAATCGGTCTGGCAGTGGATGGTGCATGCTTTGCAACAACCATCAAGCAGTACATTTGACCTGCAATCCTGGCAGACACTCATGGAACAAGGCCTCACCCGGCTGCAGAGCGAAGCCCGGCACTATCTGGCCACTGACACTGAACCGTTTCAACCCTGGTTTGCCGATCAATGCGGTTTATTGCTCAACCCGCTTGCGACCGACTCACCAGCCCGACAGTTGGCCCACTGGTTCCTGGCACCCCACCCCGTCACCCACACCTGACCGCCATACCAGACCCCGATAAAAAAATGGCCCCTCATTGAGGGGCCATTAGCGCAATCGGCAGATATGCGCGGGGGAATGCTTTACCTGGAATCAGGCAGCGGCCTTGCGGCGCGCAGAAGCCGCTGTCGCGTTGGTCTTTTCAATATTTTGTACCGTTGCAGCCAGCCACTCTTCACCTTGCTTGCGGGCCGCATTTACGGCGGAGTCATAGGCGTCAAACGTGCTTGCCACGCTTTGACGCAGGCTTTTGACGCCAGCTGCACCAGCCGGAAATTGTTCAGCCAGTTTGTCGAGACCAGAGAGCACTTCTTCGCTGGTCTGCTTGAGGTTCTTTTCCACCAGTTCGCCCAGTTCTTTCTGGGTGTTTTGCGCAATGCCCACCGCTTCGCGCCAGGCAGCCGTCGTTTTCTCGGCCACCGGTTCAAGCAGTTCACGCTGAACCGCCAGTGCTTCTGTTGCGTCTTTGGCCCCAGCCAGCGACTTGGCAGCCACCTCGTTATCAGATAACAAGGAACGGGCAAAGCCCAGTTGCACTGCCCACAGACGTTCAGTACCGGTCAGGACGGTACGGGCAAAACCCAGAGACTGTTCGATCCCGACTTGCTGAGCGCGGGAAAACTCTTCGGCGAAACGGTTAGAACCAAGCGTCATGATTTTTCCTAAGTGGTTGTGCAATGCAACATTTGAGCGTCATTCTGGCAGAACGAACTCGTATGTCAATCTTATTTTGTGCATTGCACCAGAAAAATCCAGAACAAAAAAAGCGACCATCTGGTCGCTTTTTTATCTGCAGGATCAAACAGTTGTTTGATCTGACTACTTAAAGGCTCATGCCTTCACGTCCACGGCATTGCCAAGATTAGACGGATTGTTATATTGCGGCACCGGTGGCAGGGCCTGCAGCAAACTCAACGCGGCAGAGGCCTGCGCATCGTTGGCTTTTTTCATGACAGCTACATTGACCGCATTAGCATTGGCGGCGGGCTGCAGTGTGCTGGCATCAAACTGGTTCATGCTCTGCGTCACTGCACTGCTTTGACTGCTGACTGCGCTTGCATCCATAAGGCAAAAGACTCCTTCTTAGGAATCAACACCTTACCCTGGAATTTATTACAAATGCAAGTTAGTGAGCCCACACTGTTTCACCGCCGCCTGCCTCTGTCCTGGCAGCAGTGATAGAATTTGGGGATGAATACCCCTGCCTTTATCCATCTTCGCCTCCATTCCGAATTCTCTGTGACCGACGGTATTGTCCGCATCGACGATGCGGTCAGTCAGGCCAAAAAGCTGGGCATGCCTGCGATTGCCGTGTCGGACTTGATGAACCTGTTCGGCATGGTCAAGCTCTACAAATCGTGCCGCAGTAGCGGGCTAAAACCCATTGTGGCGCTCGATTGCTGGATAGAGAACGCCGAAGATCGCGACAAACCCACCCGCGTCTTGTTTATTGCCCGCAATCGGGATGGTTACGGCCGCCTGTGCGAGTTGCTGACCCGTGCCTACCTGGAAAACCAGTATCGTGGCCGCGCCGAACTGAAAAAAGAGTGGCTGGATACGGGTGACAACAGCGGATTGCTGTGTTTGTCCGGCGCACACAATGGCGAAATCGGCCAGGCCATCCTCAACGGCAATATGGCTGGCGCGATTGAACTGGCCCAATGGTGGCACGCGCACTTTCCTGCTGCGTTTTATCTGGAATTGCAGCGCAGCGGCCGACCGGAGTGCGAACCCTCCGTCCAGGGGCATCTGGATATCGCCTCTGAACTGGGCCTGCCCGTGGTGGCCACGCATCCGATCCAGTTCATGGCTCCGGACGATTTCCAGGCACACGAAGCGCGCACCTGCATTTCTGAAGGCTATGTCGTGGCCGACAAGCGTCGCCCACGCGTTTTCACTGAAGAACAGTATTTCAAGACGCCTGAAGAAATGCAGGTCTTGTTTGCCGACCTGCCCGAAGCACTGGCCAATACCGTCACGCTGGCCCAGCGCTGTAACGTGAACATTGTGCTGGGCAAGAACTTCTTGCCGCTGTTCCCGACCCCCGATGGCATGACGCTGGACGACTTCCTGGTGCACCAGGCCAAGGAAGGTCTGGAAATGCGGCTGGCACAGCTTTACCCGGATGAAGCCAGGCGCGACGCTGAGCGGCCACGCTACCAGGACCGGCTCAAGTTCGAGACAGACACCATTATCCAGATGGGTTTTCCGGGCTACTTCTTGATCGTGGCGGACTTTATCGTCTGGGCCAAACACAATGGTTGCCCGGTGGGCCCAGGCCGGGGTTCGGGCGCGGGTTCGCTGGTGGCATATTCGCTGGGTATTACCGATATCGACCCCACTGAATACGCCCTGCTGTTCGAGCGGTTCCTGAATCCGGAACGGGTCTCCATGCCCGACTTTGATATTGACTTCTGTCAGGACAACCGTTGGCGCGTCATTGAATACGTGCGCGGCAAATACGGCGCAGAAGCCGTGAGCCAGATTGCTACCTTCGGGACCATGGCCGCCAAGGCGGTGGTCCGCGATGTCGGCCGCGTACTCGATTTGCCGTATATGTTTGTAGACGGTCTGTCCAAACTGATTCCGGCGGCACCCGGCAAGCAGTACAGCCTGGATGACGCGACAGAAATGGTGCCAGAACTGGCCGAGCGCGTTAAAAACGAAGAAGAAGTCGCGCAGTTGTGGGAACTGGCCAAGAAGCTGGAAGGCCTGACCCGTAACATTGGCATGCACGCCGGTGGCGTGCTGATTGCGCCCGGTCAGATCACCGACTTCTGCCCGGTCTACCAGGCCAGCGGGGTTGACTCCTCCCCCGTGTCCATGCTCGATAAAGACGACGTGGAACAAGTCGGCCTTGTGAAGTTCGACTTTTTGGGCCTCAGAAACCTGACAATTATTGAACTCGCCCTGCAATACATCAAAGAGCAAACGGGCGAGTATCTGGACCTGATGAGCCTTGGTTTTGGCGATCAGGCGGCGTATCAGGTTTTCCGCGACGCCAACACCACGGCCGTGTTCCAGGTTGAATCGGATGGCATGAAGCGGTTGCTGGAAAAACTGGCACCTGACCGCTTTGAAGACATTATCGCTGTGCTGGCGCTTTACCGGCCGGGCCCGCTGGGTTCGGGCATGGTGGATACGTTTATTAACCGTAAAAAAGGTCTGGAAACACCAGATTATTTCCACCCTGATCTGGAAAAGTGCCTGGAACCGACTTATGGCGTGATCGTGTATCAAGAACAGGTGATGCAGATCTCGCAGATCATCGGCGGCTATACGCTGGGTGGTGCGGACATGCTGCGCCGGGCCATGGGCAAGAAAAAGCCCGAAGAAATGGCCAAGCACCGCGTCACCATTGCCGAGGGTGCTGCCCAAAAAGGCTACGACCCGGCACTGGCGGAACACCTGTTCGACTTGATGACCAAGTTTGCCGAATACGGCTTTAACAAGTCGCACACGGCAGCTTACGCGGTGGTGTCTTATCACACGGCGTGGCTCAAGGCGCACCACACGGCTGCGTTCATGGCCGCCACCATGAGTTCTGAACTGGATAACACCGATCAGCTCAAGGTGTTCTACGACGATTGCGTCGAGAAAAACCGCCTGGAAATCCTGCCGCCAGACGTCAACGCCAGCATGTACCGCTTTGTGCCGGTCGGCAAAAAGCAGATTCGCTATGCGCTGGGTGCCATCAAGGGCGTCGGCGAAGGCGCAGTCAATATGATCGTGAACGAACGCGAAGCCAACGGCCCGTTCATTGATCTGTATGACTTCTGCATGCGCACCGACAAGAAGGAAGTCAACAAGCGCGTACTGGAAGCACTGATCCGGGGTGGTGCCTTTGATGCGCTTGACCCCAACCGGGCGCAATTGCTGGCCAACGTCGAACAAGCCATGAGTGTGGCCGAGCACGCTGCGGCCAATGCCAACCAGGGCAGCCTGTTCGATGTGTTCGAGCCGGCCGCGGCCCCCACGGTTGAACGCATTGTCGTGCCGGCATGGGACGACAAAACGCGACTGGCCGAAGAAAAGCCAGCGATTGGCTTCTATCTGTCCGGGCATCCGTTTGATGCCTACGCCAAAGATGTCAAAGCCTTCATCAAAACCCGGCTAGACCGCCTGCAACCACGCAAGGATATTCAGTACGTCGCCGGTATTGTGATTGGCGTGCGCGTCAAGAATGGCGAACGTGGCCGCATGGCATTTGTGACGCTAGATGACGGCTGGGCCAAGCAGGACGTCACGGTTTACTCGGAAGTCTTTGAGGCCAACCGCACCAAGCTCACGGAAGATGCGCTGCTGGTCATCCCCGGCAAGATCAGCGAAGACCGTTTTTCTGGCGGTTTGCGCGTGATTGCCGATGGCGTGATGGATATTGCCGAAGCCCGCAGTCAGTTTGCCCAGGCGCTGACGCTCAAATTCAACGGCAATGCAGATGCGGCCAAACTGCGGCAAACGCTGGACAACTGGTCCGGCGGTGCATGTCAGGTCGAAGTGGAGTATCACAACGACAACGCCCGCTGCAAACTGGCGCTGGGTTATGCCTGGCGCGTGACCTTGCATGATGATCTGGTGACCAATCTCAAAACATGGCTGGGCGATGATGCGGTGTCGATCCGCTTTGCCGCACAGCATTGAGCGCGTTTTAAACAAGGGGCCCCGTGGCCCCTTGTTTGTTTCCGGCGCCCGTTCAAACCACGCGGAACAGGTTCTGCTACGCCGCGCCAGCGCGCTTTCCCTATTCGGCAAAACCCTGACTTGTTTTCAGGGGAAGAGGCGCGGAGCATCACAGGAAGCCGGCAGATATATTGCGTTTGCACAAACTAACAATACTCAATCACTACAAAGTCAAAGGTATCGGAGTTCTACATGGATGATGAACTGAAGAAAAAAGCACTGGATTATCATCGCTTCCCGCGTCCCGGCAAGATTCAGGTTGTCCCCACCAAAGCACTGGCCAGCCAGCGAGATCTGGCCCTGGCCTATTCGCCCGGCGTCGCGTCTGCCTGCATGGCTATCGTGGAAGACCCGGCCGAAGCACGCAATATGACTGCCCGTGGCAATCTGGTGGCTGTGATTTCCAACGGCACTGCCGTGCTGGGTCTGGGCAATATCGGCCCGCTGGCTGGCAAGCCGGTTATGGAAGGCAAAGGCGTGTTGTTCAAGAAGTTTGCCGGCATTGATGTATTCGATATCGAGATTGACGAAAATGACCCCGAAAAACTGATCGATATCATTGCCTCGCTGGAACCCACGTTCGGCGGCATTAACCTGGAAGACATCAAGGCCCCCGAGTGTTTCATCGTTGAGCGCAAATTGCGCGAGCGCATGAATATTCCGGTCTTTCATGATGACCAGCACGGCACCGCCATCATTACTGGCGCAGCCGTGAAAAACGGCCTGCGTTACGTCGGCAAAAAAATTGAAGACGTCAAACTGGTGTGCTCCGGCGCAGGCGCCGCCGCCATTGCATGTCTGGACTTGTTGGTCGGCATGGGTCTGAAGCGCGAAAACGTGCTGGTGTGTGACTCCAAAGGCGTGATCTACACCGGTCGTGACGAGCGCCTGGATGAAACCAAGGCCCGCTACGTGCGCGATACCGATGCCCGCACGGTTGGGGACGCCATCACCGGCGCAGATATTTTCCTGGGCTTGTCCGGCCCGGGCGTGGTCACGCAAGAGATGGTGACACGCATGGCCGACAAACCCCTGATCCTGGCATTGGCCAATCCGGA
>JASLES010000388.1 GCA_030151005.1 Silvimonas sp. | reverse complement strand
CCTACCAAGGCAGGAAGGAAGTCTACAAGGACAACGGCAGCGATAGCCCGCGTACTGGTGGCGGTGCCGGTGGCGACACCAATGTTCAGACAGTCTGGACGCCACGCGATGAAGATCCGGAACTGGAAGCCCAGATGCTGGCATTGATGCTGCAGAAGTTCGGCATGCCGGCACAGCAAGCTCAACAGGTTGTCGCGGCTCCGGTGAAGGTACCGGATGGCGCAACACTGACCGAGAACAACACTGCACTGAGCGTGAACGATACTTATGATCGCGCATGGCGTCGTGTGGGCCTGGCGCTGGATCGTACTGGCTATGTCGTGTTCGACCGCAACCGCTCTGAAGGTGTGTACTACGTGAAGCAGGCCGAGTCCGACATCGGCAAGGAAGAAACCAGCGATGGCTTCATGAACAAGCTGGCGTTCTGGAAGAAGAAGCCGGACAACACCGTGGCCAAGCAGTCTGAATTCCAGGTGGTACTCAAGCAGGAACTGAACACCATCAAGGTGACAGTGACCGGCAAGGATGGCCACGCTGCCGATGGCAAAGTGGTGTACGACATCCTCTCCAAGCTGCAAACCCAACTCAAATAAGTACGGGTGTGCTGCCAGAAAAAACGGGCCTGTTGGCCCGTTTTTTTATTGTGCTTGCCGTCTCGCCGCTCAAACGTGAGCCAGTAGCATCTGCGCCAGCACAAGCACAATCACTGCATAGAAAGCGGCGACGATGTCGTCAACCATCACCCCCAGGCCACCCGGCACCTGGGCATCAAACCAGCGGATGGGCCAGGGTTTCCAGATATCAAATAGCCGGAAAGCGGCAAATGCGGCAATCCACCACCAGAAGTTGAGCGGCACCACCAGCAAGACCAGCCACATGGCCACGATCTCATCGATGACGATCGCACCATGATCATGTACGCCCAGGTCATGCCCGGTTTTGCTGGCCGCCCACCAACCAATCACGAATACCAACGCCGTGATCGACAGGATAAAAATGGGTGGCCACAGGTACAACATGGCCGCAAATAGCGGAATCGCCGCCAAAGAGCCAAATGTGCCCGGTGCTTTGGGTGCTACGCCGCTACCAAATCCCAGTGCAATAAAATGTGCCGGGTGGCTGAAACAAAAACGCCAGTCAGCCGGAACCGTTCCGCTTTTTCCCATGGATAACCTTTAATTGCCCGAACGATGTCAGCAGCGAATCGTCAGTGCTGGTGCGTGGATTCACACACCAAAATGATCAAATGCACCATGCCCGAAGTCCAGCACAGCGCCGGTGTCATCCACCAACTGTACCGGCCGGGCATCCGTCTGCGGCGCGAGCATACGACCGACCCGGGTCAGCGGCAAGCCACTTTGTGCGGCAAGCCGGGCAATTTGCTCACGATGTGCTGGTGGCGCGCAAAAACACAGTTCATATTCATCCCCACCAGTCAGGGCGAATTTCTGCTGCGAGGAGAGCGGCAAGTCTGCCAGTACCGGGTCGATCGGCAGACTGCTGGCCTGCAGCTGCGCACGCAGGCCAGAGCGCGCACAAATATGCGCCAGATCCCCGATGATGCCATCTGACAGATCAAGGCAGGCACTTGCCAGGCCACGCAGCGCACGCCCCAGGGCCACACGGGGCGTGGGCAACTCCAGCCGGTCCTGACAACGGGTCAACACATGTTTGTCCAGCTGCAGCGCCTCTGCTCGATGAGCAACTGCGGCAGCGGCGGCTCCGAGCAAACCCGATACCCAAACGTCATCGCCCGCATTCGCCGCGCCGCGTGTTAGCGCAGTGCCGGTTTCAACTTCGCCGGCGATCTGGATGCTGATGGTGAGCGGCCCGCGCGTGGTATCGCCACCCACCAGTTCCACCTGGTGCTCGGCGGCAAGCGCGAACATGCCCTGGCTGAATGCAGCCAGCCAGGCGGGATTGGCCTCCGGCAAGGCCAGCGCCAGGGTGAACCAGCGCGGCTGCGCGCCCATCGCCGCCATATCCGAGAGATTAACCGCCAGCGCCTTGTGCCCTAACCGCCAAGGGTCGACATCGGCAAAGAAATGCCGGCCACTGACCAGCATATCGACCGAAATAGCCAATTGAAAACCGGGACGGGGCGTGAACAGCGCGGCATCATCCCCGATCCCCAGATCCGCAACTGCAGGCTGGGTAGACGGGTTGAAATACCGCTTGATCAGATCGAACTCGTTCACTGCTTTGGCTGGCTTAGCGTGCGCGCTTGGCGCGGATGGCTTCCACTTCTACCGGGCGCACTTCGGCGGCCAGCTTGTCCAGTACACCGTTCACAAAACGATGGCCATCGGTACCGCCAAAGGTTTTGGCCAGCTCGATCGCCTCGTTGATGATCACCGGATAAGGGGTTTCCGGCATATTGATGATTTCTTGCGCCCCCACAAACAAGATGGCGCGCTCAACCGGGCTGACTTCTTCAAAGTCACGATCCACGTGCGGCTTCAAAGCCTCCGTCAGCGCTGCATTGCTCTGAATGCCGCCCACCAGAATAGACTTGAACAAACCTTCATCCGCCTTCACGAAGTAGGGGCTGCTTTCTTTCAGGAAGCGCTCGATGGCCGGGATGGATTCCCCGGTCAGTTGCCACTGGTACAAACCCTGCATGGCAAATTCGCGCGAGCGGCGACGGGCCGACTTGGGCGGCTTTTTCGGGGCGTCTGCGCCCGGTTGGTTGACTTCGCTCATGCTCGCAACGCCTTTTGCAGATTAGCCATTTCCACGGCAACGCGGGCTGCATCCGTGCCCTTTTCCTGCACACGCACTTCTGCTTGCTCGTCGGTCTCGGTCGTCAGAACGGCGTTGGCAATCGGAATGCCTGCGTCCAGGCCAATACGGGTGACTCCTGCGCCAGATTCATTGGAGACCAGCTCAAAGTGATAGGTTTCGCCGCGGATCACGGCGCCCAGTGCGATCAGCGCATCGTACTGGTCTGACTCGGCCAGCGATTGCAGCACCAGCGGGATTTCCAGCGCGCCCGGCACGGTGGTCAGCAGCAGGTCTTCATCCTGCACGCCCAGCTTTTTGAGTTCGGCAAGGCAAGCGTCACGCAGGCCTTCGCACACCGGTGTATTGAAACGTGCCATCACGATGGCAATGCGCAGCCCTTCCCCGTTCAGGTTGGGGGCGATAAATGGAATCGACGGATTGATCGACATGTCGAGGTATTCCTTGGTCAGGTTATCTGTTTTATTGCGTTTATTTCTTATTTCTTATTTCTTATTTCTCTGCACAACGCGGCAGCTCAAAACCGGTGATTTCCAGTCCGAACCCGGTCATGCTCGGGATCTTGCGTTCCGGGCTGAGCAAACGCATCTTGCCCACACCCAGCGACTTGAGCATTTGCGCGCCAATGCCGTAGGTACGCATATCCCACTTGCGCACTTGCTCAAGCTTGAGTTCCGGCAATGCCCGCGCCAGCAGATCATTACCGTCTTCAGTACGGTGCAACAAAATCATCACGCCGCTATCGGCTTTGGCGATGGCATCCAGCGACTCACGCACATTCCAGGAATGGCCGGAATGCGAAAGATCAAGCCAGTCGATCAGCGAGGCGGGTTCATGCACGCGCACCAGCGTTTCTTTATCCGGCGAGGGCGTGCCCTTGACCAGCGCCAGGTGCGTGGTTTCGGTTAGTTTGTCGCGGAACACGGCCAGTTCAAAGTCACCGGCAAACGTTTCTACCGTGCGGCGCCCTTTGCATTCAATCAGTGTTTCGGTCTGGCTGCGATAATGGATCAGATCTGCAATGGTACCGATCTTGATGTCATGCTCGGCGGCAAAGGCCAGCAGTTCCGGCAGGCGCGCCATGGTGCCGTCATCGTTCATGATTTCGCAGATGACGGAGGCAGGCGACAAGCCACCCAGCATGGCCAGATCAGAGCCGGCCTCGGTATGGCCAGCGCGCACCAGCACACCGCCTGGCTGCGCCAACAGCGGGAACACATGTCCCGGCGATACCAGGTCACCCGGCTTGGCGTCAAACGCAACCGCTTTGCGGATGGTCAGCGCGCGATCATGGGCCGAAATACCGGTACTGACACCTTCGGCCGCCTCAATCGATACGGTGAAATTGGTGCCGTGACTGGAACCATTGTTGTTCACCATCAACGGCAGGGCCAGTTGCTGGCAACGCTCGGCAGACAGCGTCAGGCAGATCAGACCACGGCCGTATTTGGCCATGAAATTGATGGCTTCCGGCGTGACGTAATCCGCGGCGAGTACCAGGTCACCCTCGTTCTCGCGGTCTTCTTCATCAACCAGAATGACCATTTTGCCGGCACGAATGTCGGCGATGATGTCCTTGATCGGGGAAATGCTGGCGGCCATTTATGCTTGCTCCAGCGCCATCATGCGTTCTACATAACGGGCGATCAGGTCGATTTCCAGATTGACCTTGTCGCCTGCCTTGATGCCACCCAGCGTTGTCACAGACAAAGTGTGCGGGATCAGGTTGATGGAGAACCGGCAGCCACCCGCCACGTCATTTACATAATTGGTGGTGAGCGAAACCCCATTCACAACCACCGAGCCCTTCACCGCCAGATATCTGGCCAGGCTTTGTGGGGCCTCCACAATCAACTCGCGATTGTCGCCCACAGGCTCAAAACTCACGACGGTGCCGACGCCATCGACATGCCCCGACACCAGATGGCCGCCAACGCGGTCTGAAAGGCGCATGGCCTTTTCCAGGTTGACCTTGCCACCTTGCTGCGCCAGACCCACGGTCACGCCCAGCGATTCATTCGATACATCAATACGATAACGATGACCTTCAGCAATTTCGATCACGGTCATGCATGCGCCATTGTGAGAAATGCTGTCACCCAGCGCCACGTCTGACATATCCAGTTCGGGCGCGGCCACTGTCAGCGTCAGGCCGCCTTCAAACGGGGTGATTTTTTCAATCGTGCCAACGGCTTGAACAATACCGGTAAACATTCAGTGATTTTCCTTGCTTTGGGCGGCCTGTAACGCAGCAGCAGCTTCGCGCACACGCGTTTTCGATTTGAGTTCGTTACAGCTATTGCAGAAATAGTCGCGAGCGCCGCAGGCCACCAGTTCTTCCAGCGGCTTGCCACAATCCGGGCACAACATGACGGGGGTTTGGGTATCGGGCATCTCGCTACTCCTGCGTGACAAATAGAGCCGAATCAGTGAATCGCAAGTCCCAGCGCAGATCGTCGCCCACCATGCGCCGCTCTTTGACTACCGGCGCATGTTTGTTGGCCAGATCATCCAGTTCCAGCCAGGCCGTACCGCGTGCGGAATCACCAATCAGGACTGGCGCCTGATACAGCACCAGTTCATCGACCAGGCCGGCCCGCAACAAGGCGCCATTCAGGCTGGCACCGGCTTCAGTGGTGACTTCATTACAGCCGCGCCGGCCCAGTTCATGCAGCAAGGTCACCATATCAACCTGCCCTGCCGCATCGGCACACACAAGGACTTCTGCCCCTGCGTTGACAAGCGCACTGGCCCGGCTTTCCTCAGCATAGGCCGTCGCAATGAGCACGCCGGGACTTTGCAGCATCCTGGCGGTGGGTGGCATGCGCAAACGGCTGTCTACCACCACCCGCAATAACGGCCGGCCAATATCAATATCCCGGGAGGTCAGTTGGGCGTCATCAGCCAGCACGGTGCCAATGCCGGTCAGCATGGCGCTGGAACGCGCCCGCAAGCGCTGGACATCGGCGCGGGCTTGCGGGCCGGTGATCCATTGCGACTGGCCGTTTTGCAGCGCGGTGCGACCATCCAGCGACGTCGCCACCTTGAGCCGCAACCAGGGCCGTTGCCGGATCATCCGGCTCAAAAAACCACGATGGTGTTCAGCGGCCTCTTTGGCCAGCAAGCCGTGCGCAACATCAACGCCTGCCGCCCGCAAGCGGGCCAGCCCCTGGCCGGCTACCAACGGATTGGGATCACGCAAGGCAACCACGACACGGCTGATGCCGGCGCTGACCAGCGCATCTGCGCACGGTGGTGTGCGACCGTGGTGGCTACAGGGTTCAAGCGTGACATACGCCGTTGCGCCCGCGGCCCGTTCACCCGCCATGCGCAGCGCCATGATTTCTGCATGCGCCTGCCCGGCCGGCTGGCTGTGGCCTTCACCGACAATCTTGCCGTCTCGCACCAGCACACAACCCACACTGGGATTTGGCGGCGCGTAGTATTGCCCGCGCGCCGCCTGCAGCAGCGCGCGTTGCATATAGACAAGATCGTCGGCTGACCAGCTCACGGCTGGGCCTTATGGTCTTTGCTGACTTCGCGGATGACATCGCGGAAATCATCCAGATCAGAGAAGGAACGATAAACAGAGGCAAAGCGGATGTACGCCACCTTGTCCAGACGCGCCAGCTCGTTCATCACCATCTCGCCGATCTGGCGGGACATGATTTCACGCTCACCCACGGTCAGCACTTTCTGGATGATGCGGCTGATCGCTTCGTCGACGAGGTGCGTCGGCACCGGCCGCTTGTGCAGCGCCCGATGAAAACTGGTACGGATTTTTTCGCGATCGAATTCAGCGCGCTGGCCGTTCTGTTTGACCACCTGCGGCATGCGCACTTCGGCGGTTTCAAAGGTAGTAAAGCGTTTGTCGCACACAGCGCAACGGCGACGGCGGCGCACCACGTCGCCTTCGTCAGACACCCGGCTATCGACAACCTGGGTATCGGGGGAACCACAAAATGGACACTTCACGAGAAGCCTCCGGCAAAGATCAGGCCCGAATCGGGCAAAAAACAACCAGTCGGATAACCAACATGCAGCCGGTTGAACACGATTCAAGCAGCGTATTGTGACTGATTAATCAAAGATCAGAAAACAGCAAAGGGTGGAGCAATGCCCCACCCTGTCTGCTTTGCCAGTCAAGGCGCCCGAGCCGGACGCCTGAACTGGACTTAACGCATTGATTACGCGCCGTAAACCGGGAATTGTGCGGTCAGGGCTTTCACCTTTTCCGCGACGGTCGCCAGATTGGCTTCGTCGTTCGGGTTATCCAGCACGTCAGCAATCAGGTGTGCCACCTGAACAGCTTCGGCCTCCTTGAAACCACGGGTGGTGATGGCCGGGCTACCAATACGGATACCGGACGTCACGAACGGGCTTTCCGGATCATTCGGGATGGCGTTCTTGTTGACGGTAATGTGCGCCTTGCCCAGCACCGCGTCAGCGGCCTTGCCGGTCAGGCCCTTGGGGCGCAGGTCAACCAGGAACACATGAGATTCGGTACGGCCAGAAATAATGCGCAGGCCGCGTTCGGTCAGGGTCTTGGCCATGGCTTGTGCGTTCTTGATCACCTGAGCCTGGTATTCTTTGAACTCAGGGGTCAGTGCCTCCTTGAACGCCACTGCCTTGCCAGCGATGACGTGCATCAACGGGCCGCCTTGCAGCGTCGGGAACACGTTGGAGTTCAGCATTTTTTCGTGCTCAGCCTTAGCCAGGATGATGCCGCCACGCGGACCACGCAGGGTCTTGTGGGTGGTGGACGTCACGAAGTCAGCATGCGGCACCGGGTTCGGGTACACGCCCGCGGCCACAAGGCCAGCGTAATGGGCCATATCCACCATGAAGTACGCACCAACCTTCTTGGCAATCTCGGCCATCCGGGCCCAGTCAAAACGCAGGGCGTAAGCGGAAGCGCCGCCGATGATCAGCTTGGGCTTGGCTTCGATGGCGATGCGTTCCATCTCGTCGTAATCGATCTCTTCTTTCTCGTTCAGACCGTAGGGCACGATCTTGAACAGTTTGCCCGACAGGTTGGCCGGCGAGCCGTGAGTCAGGTGACCACCATGACCCAGGTTCATGCCCATAACGGTATCGCCCGGCTTGAGGATAGAGAAATACACCGCCTGGTTGGCTTGCGAGCCGGAATGCGGCTGCACGTTGGCGTATTCAGCGCCAAACAATTCTTTCACGCGATCAATGGCCAGTTGCTCAACCACGTCTACATATTCGCAACCACCATAGAAACGCTTGCCGGGATAACCCTCAGCGTACTTGTTGGTCAATTGCGAGCCTTGGGCTTCCATAACGGCCGGGCTGGTGTAGTTTTCAGAGGCAATCAGCTCGATATGTTCGTGCTGACGAACCACTTCGCCGGCCATGGCTGCGGCAAGTGCGGGGTCGTACTGGGCAATGGTCAGGGATCGGGAGAACATCGTGACAAGTCCAGGTGAGTCAGAAGAATCCGGGATTTTATCATGGTTCATGTGGTTTATTACCTGGATATGAAGGCAAATCTTCGCGAACGCCCAGCAACTTGCGCATGGGGGGATGAGCGGGATTCATGGGAGGGGTTGGTGCCTGGCGGCGCGGGGTTGAAAGGCATTTGATACCGGCGGTGGCCGGAGCACCCTACTTTCTTTGCTTCGCCAAAGAAAGTAGGCAAAGAAAGGCGACCCCAGCCTGGCGGCCCTCCGGGCTGCCCTCAGTCGGTCGGGAGCCTGGGGTCTCCCTCCACTCCTTCGGCGCTGGGCTTTAACGGGGGAGGAAAGTCAAAAACACCCCATCCCAACTGCAACTGCAACTGCAACTGCAACTGCAACTGCAACTGCAACTGCCAATTCAACGCGCCTTCCACTGACTCGTCATCCCGGCCTTGAGCCGGAATCCAGCTGCAATGCCTGCATGCCCCAAGGGGAGTTCGGAGTGGTCGGCCTGGTCCACCGCAAGCAGCCCTTCGGGCTGCGGACTGGATTCCCGCCAAGGGGGCCGCCGAGGTCGGGAATGACGAAGTGATGGGCGAGATGAGTCATTCTTGCGCACAGACGGTTCGCGGGGTTGGGGTTGGGGTCGATTTGGCTTTGGCTTTGGCTTTGGCTTTGGCTTTGGCTTTGGCCTTTGATGTTGCCGTTGCTTTTGACTTGCCTCCCATCCGGCAGTGCCGAGCATCGCAGCGAAGTCCGGGGTTTCGGCGGAAGGGTGTTTGAGCGAAGCGAGTTCCCTGGAGCCAGCCGGACTTTGCGAGAAGCGCAGGGAACCCGTAGGGCGCTGTCGCAGGGGTCGCCTTTTCTTTGGGTACTTTCTTTTGGCGACCCAAAAGAAAGTACCTTGCTCTCGGGCAACCCCCGAGATCCAAAACACCGCGCCGTCAGGCGCAAACAGGGGTTTGGATTTGGGTTTCACAATCACGCCTCCCCCCCGCCACCCCAAAACAAAAAAAGCCATCTCAATGACGGCTTTTTTGTTCGCAACAACCCGAAAAAATCACTTCCGGTTGATCGCCCGCCAACCAATGTCCGTCCGGTGCTGCTCGCCATCAAAGTGCACGCCAGACAGCAATTCATAGGCCCGCTTCTGCGCCGCCTTGTAGGTCTCGCCAAAGGCCGTCACGCACAACACACGACCACCGCTGGTGACGGGCTTACCGTCTTCATTGAGTTTGGTACCAGCGTGGAACACATGACCGTCTTCCACATCCGGCGTGGCCCCGGTGATCACGTCGCCAACGCGCGGTGTTTCCGGGTAATTGGCTGCGGCCATCACCACGCCCAGCGCAACGCGCCGGTCCCATTCCGCCTCAACCTTGTCGAGCGAGCCATCAACCGCATGCTCAACCAGGTTCACCAGATCGCTCTTCAAACGCAGCATGATCGGCTGGGTTTCCGGGTCGCCCATGCGGCAGTTGAATTCCAGCGTCTTGATCTGGCCTTCCGGGCTGATCATCAAGCCGGCGTACAGAAAGCCGGTATAAATGATGCCGTCCCGCGCCATACCTTGTACGGTTGGCAAGATCACTTCACGCATGGCTCTGGCGTGGATTTCAGGTGTAACCACGGGCGCCGGGCTATACGCGCCCATGCCACCGGTGTTGGGGCCTTCATCCTGGTCTTTCAGGCGCTTGTGGTCCTGGCTGGATGCCAGCGCCAGCACGTTCTTGCCGTCGACCATGACGATAAAGCTGGCTTCTTCGCCGGTCAGGAATTCTTCAATGACCACGCGTGCACCCGCATCGCCCAGCTTGTTGTCAGACAACATGCTGTCGACAGCGTCATGCGCTTCTTGCAGCGACATGGCCACCACCACGCCTTTGCCCGCAGCCAGACCATCGGCCTTGATGACAATCGGGGCGCCCTTGGCGTCGATATAGGCATGCGCCCTGGCAGCATCAGAGAAGGTTTCGTAGTCGGCGGTAGGAATACCGTGGCGCTTCATGAAGGCCTTGGCGAAATCCTTGGAGCTTTCCAGTTGAGCTGCGGCTTTGCTTGGGCCAAAAATCTTCAGGCCAGCCTTGCGGAACGCATCCACCACACCTTTGGACAGCGGCGCTTCCGGG
>JASLES010000357.1 GCA_030151005.1 Silvimonas sp. | reverse complement strand
ATCTGGGTGGCCGCCGGTTTGCCGCTGGCTATGAAAGGCCAGATTCCGCGAGGGTGAAGGCGTTGATCGGGGTGAGATATAAAACAAAAGGCCGCGCAGGCGGCCTTTCGGGGCGATCAGAGAGGAGGGCTGACCGCCCTGACGATCTGTAGCGCCAGGGTCACGGCACAACAGACGTCACTCGGTGGCCGGGGCTTATTGCAGACCCGGCTTGAGTCCTGTCAGGGTGCTCACAGTATGGTCAGACGTTGCCGCAGTAGGTGTGCTGGCAAATTGCGCCAGCCCGTCTGCGGTATGTGCCGCACCGACCACACCCGCCAGCGCGAGGGCGACAAAGGTGATATTGGCGAGCTTTTCCATGATGTGTTCTCCGGTGTAGTGCGTTTTTTTGTGCCATCTATGCTTGTGGCATCCATGAACGACATCATATTCAACGGCTCAGGCCGGATAAACAGCAAAAACGTAGATTGATTGTTTCCCAAGGGTTAACAATAACGAACGTAAGCAGGTGGTTTATCAGGGGCAGTGCAAGGGAGGGATATGGATACACTGATGAGCATGAAAGTGTTCTGCCAGGTGGCCTCATTGGGCAGTTTTGTGGCAGCGGCAGAGCGTAGTGGTTTGTCTACAGCCATGGTCAGCAAGCACATCAAACACCTGGAAACCCGGCTGGGCGTGCGATTGCTGAACCGCACCACGCGCAGTTTGAGCCTGACTGGCCCGGGTGCCATGTACTTTGAGCGTTGCCAGCACGCCATCAGCGATCTGGAAGACGCCGAATCCCTCTTGAGCCAGAGCGCCGTCAACCCGCGTGGCACGCTCAAAATCAGCGCACCAGCGGTGTTTAGTGTCAATTACCTGGCGCCGGTGCTGGCCGATTACTATGCCCGTTATCCGCAAATGCGCGTGGACCTGGATCTCTCTGACCGGGTGATTGATCTGGTGGAAGAAGGTTTTGACATGGCGGTGCGGATCTCTGCCTCGCCGCACCCGTCTTTAGTGGCGCGCCGGCTGGCGCAGATCAATCTGCTGTTTGTGGCTTCCCCCGCGTATCTGGCCAAGCACGGTGCGCCGCGTGACGCGTCTGAACTCGTCGATCACCAATGCATTACCTACACCTACACGAACAACGGCGCGGCCTGGGTGTTTGATGGCCCGGATGGCAAGTTCTCTGTGAGCATCAACCCGCGCCTGCGGGTCAACAATGGCGAAATGGCCGTCCGCGCGGCCCTGCAAGGGCTGGGCATTACCGTGCAGCCAACCATTCTGATCCAGGAACATATCCACGCCGGCCGGCTGGTGCCCATTTTGCTGGATTACCCGCGCCCGCCGGTGTCGGTCTATGCGGTTTATCCAAGCCGGACGTTTATTTCTGCCAAGTTGCGGACATTCATTGATGTGCTGGTGGAGCATTTTGGGGATACCGCGCCATGGGAAGATGAATCGCTCAAGGCGTATATCAAGTCCAAAACGAAACCACGGCAACTGGTGTCGGAGAGTCGATAGGGCGCGTTGTATTGCAGGCTGGTTGATCCGGTTTCGTCATTCCGGCCTTGCGCCGGAATGCAGCATGGCCACGTAGGTGGCCTTCACTTCTACCAAACGAACTACCCAATAAAAAACGGCCCGCATCGCGGGCCGTTTCTGGTTGCTGTTCGGCAGTTACTTGCTCAGTTCCTGCAATTGCCCCCGGATCTCGCCACCGGGGTTGGCAGCGGTATGGATGTTGAAATACCACTGGCCGGCTTGCAGGTCTTTGGCTTGCTCGTCGGTCAGGGTGGCACTGCCTTCAATGGGGCTCAACAGGGCGCCCTTGACTGGCACCGCCACACCGGCGTTGACACCCGCTGCGGCCGGGCCATGAAAGTGGGCGGCGGTCGCCGGGCCGGTCAAGCCGCTGTAATTGACGGTATAAGTCATGGCTTTGGTCTCGGTGTCGTATTCCACCTGGACAATGCCCGTGCCATCACTTTCTTTGGGCGGGACTTCACTGGCGGCGTTCAGGGTGGCGCTGTACGTCATTTTGGCGGCCAGTGCGGCAGATACGTTCAGTGCCAGCACACTTGCCAGCAGGATAAGGGCGGGGCGGCGCATGAGAGGTCTCCTGGTCAGTGCTCAATTCGGGGTCAGGTCTGTTGCCTGTGGCCTTGGGGAAGCGCTGGGCAAGTCCACGCCGGTTCATTCGGGCGTACTTCAGGCGATCTGCCACGTTGTAAATCCTCGCCGTAGCCTTGCTACGGCTGCGGTTTACCCCATGGTGGGTACCCCCATGAAGCCACTTGAGCTTCTAGTGGCGGTGGTAGCGGGTACGCCTTGCAGCTCCTCCTGAATCAGACCCGGCTCAACCCCGGCAGGACTTGTTCAGAGCTTCCTTAGCATAGTCCGCTTTTTCTGGCTGCCAACCCGACGTTGCGCTGACTTGTCTGTCAGGCGGCAGGCCAACTCAACGGGCCTGGTGACCGGGGACAAGGGTGCTGGACAGAAAATAGCGCTGCGTCACCGCAAAGCCTGCCAGAACGGGGATCACTGATACCGTGATCGCGGCCATCAACAGGCTGGTTGAGGTTGAAAACTGCCCGGTCAGATCATGAAAAATGCCGACAGCCAGTGGCACTTTGTCCTGACTGTTCAAGATGACTTGCGGCCACAAATAGTCATTCCACGCCGCCACGAAGGTCAATGTAGCCAGTGCGCCCGCCATGGGCATGGCCAGCGGCAGGGCAATGCGCCACAGCACCTGCCATTCGCTGGCGCCGTCTACCCGTGCGGCGTCCAGTGTCTCTTTAGGGAGTTCGGCAAAGGCTTGCCGCATCATGAACGCGCCCAATGCACTGGCGATGTTGGGCACGATGGTGC
>JASLES010000323.1 GCA_030151005.1 Silvimonas sp. | reverse complement strand
CAGCGCAACCCCTTGCTGACGACGAGTTACGGTACCGGTGAATTGATCCGCGCTGCGCTCGATCGGGGGGCACGGCGTTTTATCATTGGCCTGGGCGGAAGTGCCACCAATGATGGCGGCGTGGGGCTGGCACAGGCGCTGGGTGCGCACTTTACCGACAGCACGGGTGCTGGCCTCGGTTTTGGGGGTGGCGCGCTGGCTCAATTGGCGCACATTGACTTCAGCGCGCTGGACCCACGCCTGGCACAATGCCAGATAGACGTGGCCTGTGATGTCGACAACCCGCTCACCGGGCCACAAGGGGCATCGGCAATCTTTGGGCCGCAAAAAGGCGCAACGCCGACCATGGTGGCGCAACTGGACCAAAACCTGACCCGGCTGGGTGAACAACTGGCACAAGTGGTCGGCTTGCCGGTTGCAGAGCGCCCCGGCGCAGGCGCAGCCGGGGGCATGGGCGCCATGTTGCTGGCACTAGGCGGACATTTGCGCCCCGGCGTGGAGATCGTGACCGACGCCGTGGCTCTGGAAACCGCAGTATATGGTGCGGATCTGGTTATCACCGGGGAAGGGCGCATGGATAGCCAGACCATTCATGGCAAAACGCCCATGGGCGTGGCGCAGGTAGCGCAACGTCTGGGAGTACCGGTGATCGGCATTGCCGGATGCTTATCGCGCGACGTCGCCGTGGTGTACCCGCATGGTTTTGCCGCCGTCTTCAGCGTGATGCACGCCGCCAGCACGGTAGAAGAAGCGCTGGCGCAGGCGGCAGACAACCTCAGGCTGGCTGCCCGCAACGTGGCAGCGGCAGTCCGGGTTGGGCAAGGACTGCAAAGGTTAAATTCGCCAGCTTTGTAGAGGGGAAAACAGCGCGGCCAGACCCGGATTCGAGCCTGGCCGCCTTGGCCTTGGGCCAATGCACACTCTTCGCTGCCTGGACCTTGCTGATGCGGTTAATCGGGCTGGCGGTAGGCCTGGCCGATCAAGTGCTGATACAGCACGGCACCCATCACCCCGCCCACAATGGGGCCAAGGATGGGAACCCACCATATGCCCTGTGCAAACCCGGTGTTCTTGAACCCGGCGACGGCGGCGAACAGGCGCGGGCCCAGATCCCGTGCCGGGTTGAGCGCGTAGCCATGCATGCCGCCAAACGCAATCCCCATCACCATGATCAATAAAGACACGGCCAGCGGTGTGAGCCAGAGGGTATTTTTCTGTGGCAACAGATCGGCCAGGGCAAAAAGTAGCGCCAGCAGCAGGCCGGTTCCCACAATCTGGTCAATCAAACCGGGCAAGAAATAACCAGTGATGGCAGGGAAGGTGGTTAGCACACCCGCCGTGTATGCCAGTTGCGGATCAAACTCAATCCATTTGGCATGGTAAACCGCGAACGCTAATGCCGCGCCAAGAAATGCCCCGGCCAATTGCGCCACGATGTAATGCGGCAGCTTGCGCCAGGGAAAACGGCCACAAACGGCGAGCGCAATGGATACGGCCGGATTCAAGTGCGCGCCGCTGATCCGGATACTGATCACAATGCCAAACATGACGGCCAGCCCCCAACCGATCACAACATGGGTGTAGCCGCCATTGACCAGCGTGCCCACATGGGGGGAAAACAGGGTGACCATACAATTGGTACCACTGCCGAGCAGAATCAAAACAAAAGTGCCCAGGAGTTCAGCAACAAACTCCTGACGTCGGGAAAAACGCATCATGGTTCCATGCACAGGGAAAAAGGGGACACTGCCGGCAGGGGCAAACGCAGCGTGCCGTTCTGGGGTATGCCGTATTTTGTGATACACGTCGCGCCGCCGTTTTGACACAACAGCTGTCGCTGACGCACGGTGTGAATTTTATGGGCCTGAATGGCCAGAGACATCCACTCTGACCGCTTTACAATCACTGGTTTTGCCTAAGGATTCTGCTGTGAGCAATTTGCCTCCCTGTCCGAAATGCCATTCTGCGTTCACCTGGGAAGATGGCGCAATGCTGGTCTGCCCTGAATGCGCGCACGAATGGTCTGCAAATGCCGTAGAAACCCACGGTGACGACGCCAAAGTGATCAAGGACGCCGTCGGCAATGTACTGCAGGACGGAGATACCGTTACGGTGGTGAAAGACCTGAAGGTGAAGGGGTCATCTCTGGTGGTCAAGGTTGGCACCAAGGTCAAGAATATTCGCCTCGTGGAGGGAGACCACGATATTGATTGCAAGATCGACGGTATTGGCGCCATGAAACTGAAGTCGGAGTTCGTCAAGAAGGTTTAAGGCCGGCCCACAGGGCCAGCCAGACCGGGTGGGCTGATGCTCAGTGGCCGAATGTGGCAACGACCTCTGCGCTACCGAGTGACTGGGCCTTGATCTTGTCCGCCAGATTATCCGGGCTGTCGCTGGCCTCTGTCGCCAATTTGCCGGTTTTCAGTGCGTATACCGTGAAGTGGTAGTGATGGGGTTTGTCGCCCGCAGGTGGGCAGGCACCGCTGTATGAGTTACTGCCGCTGCTATTGCGACCTTGCAGCGCGCCTGCCGGTAAAGTCTTGCTGTTGTACTCGCCGGTGTTGGTCGCCACGCTGCTCACGCTGGCCGGGATATTGAACAAGACCCAGTGATACCAGGTGCGTGAACCGGAGGCGTCCGGGTCCCACACCACAATGGCGTAACTTTGCGTGCCGGCTGGCGGGTTTTGCCAAGCCAGATCAGGGGACAGATTCTGGCCTTTGCAGCCATCGCCATAAGCAATTTGTTTGGGGTTGAGCGTGCCGGGCGTGACATCGTGGCTGGTGACGGTAAAGCTGGCGGCCTGGCAGATGCCGGTGACAAGGCAAAGTGCCCCGGCCCAGGTCAGACGTGGTTTCATGATGACGTTCCTTCTCTGAATGAAAAGGCAGTGCTGGTCAATGGCGCGGTATGAATCCGCATGCACTGCGCCAACCCATCATAGAAAGTCCGGATCAACCGGTGTCGCCCTGGTCGGTCAGATTCTGGCCTGAACCGGTCATGCCAGACTGAGCTGATTATCCGCCTGCGGGCTGTTTGCCGGAGTCTGGAAGGATGACCGCAAGGCCAGCGGCGACAATCCGAAACGCTGCCGGAAAGCCCCGGCAAAGCGTGATGGCGAGATATACCCGCACGCTTC
>JASLES010000295.1 GCA_030151005.1 Silvimonas sp. | reverse complement strand
CATCTTGATCCGGGCATCCTGGAATAACCGCAGATCATCTGACCCAAAAACAAAACCCCGCGCTTGCGGGGTTTTGTTTTGCAAGACAGCGGGTGTCGGCCTGAATCAGGCGCCCAGTGCCTTGAAAATGCCATCACGAATGGCATTCACGTCGCCCACGCCATTGACCTTGACGTACTTGGGGGCGGTCTCATCGCCGGATGCAGCTTGCTTGCCGTAGTAACCTACCAGCACTTCGGTCTGCTCGTGATATACGGACAGGCGCTTCTTGACGGTTTCTTCTTCGTCGTCAGCGCGCTGGATCAGGTCTTCACCAGTCACATCGTCCTTGCCTTCCACTTTGGGCGGGTTGAACTTGACGTGATAGGTGCGGCCCGAGGCCACGTGGACACGACGGCCAGCCATACGCTCGATAATGCTGCTATCGGGTACGTCGATTTCCACCACGAAGTCGATGGTGACGCCAGCATCTTTCATGGCTTCTGCTTGCGGAATAGTGCGCGGGAAACCGTCAAACAAAAAGCCGTTGGCACAGTCCGGCTCGGCAATGCGTTCTTTCACCAGGCCAATGATGATGTCATCACGAACCAGACCGCCGGCATCCATGATGGCCTTGGCTTCCAGACCCAGCGGCGTGCCGGCCTTGACCGCTGCGCGCAGCATGTCGCCCGTGGAGATTTGCGGAATATTGAATTTTTCTTTGATGAAGGTGGCTTGAGTGCCCTTACCAGCACCCGGTGCGCCAAGCAGAATCAACCTCATTGTACGGTCCCTGTGGTTTCGTTTATTGGAATAAAAAAATAAAAATGGTCGAACGAAATCGGTTTTACACGCCCGCAACAAACAGCTTGCGCACGCGCTCAAGATCTTCGGGTGTATCAACGCCTGGTGCCGGTGCATGTGCTGCCACATGCACGCCGATGGCGTAACCATGCCATAGCACCCTTAATTGTTCCAGCGCCTCCCAGCCTTCCAGCGCGGAGGGTTGCAGGCGACTGTAGGCGCGCAAAAACCCGGCACGATAACCGTAAATACCGATGTGACGCAGCGGCGCCAGGCCGTCGGGCAGGCTTTGCGTGTCTTTGGCAAAAGCATCTCGCGCCCATGCAATGGGGGCACGGCTGAAATACAGCGCGCGCGAGCGGGCGTCCGTGACAACCTTGACCACATTCGGGTTGAAGAAGTCAGCCGCTTCATGAATCACATGCGCTGCGGTGGACATAGGCAAGTCCGGATCGGCCAGCAATTGCCCGGCCACATGATCCAGCAGCGTCGGGTCGATCAGCGGTTCGTCGCCCTGCACATTGATCACCACGTCGGTGTCGGGCAGTTGCAACAGGTCGGCCGCTTCGGCCAGCCGATCGGTGCCAGAAGGATGATCCGCACGGGTCATGACCACCTCAAAACCGGCTGCCTCTACGGCTTCCAGAATGCGGGTGTCATCGGTCGCTACCACCACACGCACGGCGCCAGACAACGCCACACGCTGTGCCACGCGTACGATCATGGGCTGACCGGCAATATCGGCCAGTGGTTTATCCGGCAGCCGCGTGGATTTCATCCGGGCCGGGATCAGCGCCACATAGCTCACGCCTTGATTTCCTCATCCGCCGGCAGTTCACGTGCCTCGGTTTCCAGCATGGTGGGAATACCATCCCGAATCGGGAAACCCAGACGATCTGCCTTGCAGATCAGTTCCTGGCGGGTTTTGTCGAAAACCAGCGGGCCCTTGCACAGTGGGCAAACCAGAATTTCAAGCAGCTTGGCGTCCATTGCTAACCTCTTTGATCCTTGCCGCCAGCCACGTCATCAGCCCGTCATCTAGCTGTGCGCGTACCGGCAAAACCCGGATTCTATCATCCGTAAGGGCAATCCCGGACAATGAGGTCAGTTTCACCGCATCTTTTTCTGTGGTGATGATGAGTCCATCCGCCGGCAAATCGGCGGGAACATAGTGTTGGTGGTCAGCAAATGCGTGGTTTTGCGTCTGCAAGCCCAAGGCCGCAAGCGTTGCAAAAAAGCGCGCCGGATTGCCGATGCCCGCCACCGCATGCAGGGTGTGCGCGGCCAGATCGGCCGGGTCATCTGTGCGGGTACGATCCGTCAGATGGTAAATAGCACCGGCCTGCAATTGCATGGTCCAGGTGTGTGGGTGCCAGTCGGTCGCACCTGTGCCGTTGACGATCACCGCATCGACCTGGCGCAACCTGCCTTTGCCTTCACGCAAGGGACCGGCAGGAATCAACTGTCCGTTGCCCAGACCCCGCGCACCATCAATCACACACAGTTCAATGTCGCGCTGCAGCCGATAGTGTTGCAGGCCGTCATCACACAAGATCACGTTCACGCCCGGATGGGCCGCCAGCAGCGCCAGCCCGGCCGCTACCCGATCCCGCCCCACCATCACCGGCACGCCCGTGGCTTGCGCCATCAATACGGGTTCATCACCGGTTATGGCCGGATCGCTGGTGGCAGTAACAGGCGTTGTGGCTTGCGCCGAGCCACCGTAACCCCGGCTGATGATGCCTGGCGTGAAACCGGCTGCTTGCAGTTGCTGGGCCAGATAAATGGTGAGCGGCGTCTTGCCGCTACCACCCACGGTGATGTTACCCACGACCACGGTCGGTACCGGTAACTGCGCGCTACGCTTGAGCCCAAGGCGAAACAACCTGCGCCGCAGCGCGGTAATGGCACCGTAAATCCACGCCAAAGGCATAAAAAGCAAAACCCGGCCATCAAGACCGGGTTTGTACCAAGCGTCTACCAGTTGTCTGGCAAAGCCCGATTCAGACTGCGCCATTACTTGCCCTGCTGGTTTTGCGTCGCAAAGGTCAGCTTGCCGTAGCCCGCCACCCGCGCCGCTTCCATCACATTGACCACGCTCTGGTGCGTGGACTGGGCATCGGCATCAATCACGATCATGGGGTCCTGATTGCCACCAGCGGCCTTGCGCAGCAACAGCGCAAAGTCATCCGGAGAACTGAACGTCACCAGTTCGTTGTTGATGCTGTACTGACCATTGGCCGATACCGCCACATTGACTGCCTGCGGCTGGTTATCCGGCGTTTTTTCCGCGTTGGCCGTCGGCAAGTTGATCTTGAGCTCGGCAAACTTGGAATACGTGGTGGTGGCCATGACAAAGATCAGGATCACCAGCAGCACGTCGATCAGCGGGACGAAGTTGATTTCCGGTTCTTCCCGCTTGCGACCACGTCGAAAATTCATATCCGGCCCCGTTGTTTATTTGGAGGCGCCGAGCTGACGCTCACCGTGCACTACTTCTACCAGCTTGATGGCTTGTTGTTCCATCTCAACCAGGTAGCCGTCCACGCGGGAGCGGAAATAGCGGTAGAACAAAAGGCTGGGCACGGCGACGATGATACCGAACGCCGTGTTGTACAGCGCCACAGAAATACCGTGTGCCAGCGCGGCCGGGTTGGCGCCGGTGGCCGGCGATTGCGCGCCGAAGATTTCGATCATGCCCACCACCGTGCCAAACAGGCCCAGCAGCGGGGTGATGGCTGCAATGGTGCCCAATGCGGAGAGATACCGCTCCAGGTCATGTGCAACTGCGCCGCCCACTTCTTCGATCGACTCTTTCATGATCTCGCGGGAGCTTTTCACGTTCTTCAGACCGGCGGCCAGCACTTTGCCCAACGGCGAA
>JASLES010000350.1 GCA_030151005.1 Silvimonas sp. | reverse complement strand
GTTCGCTATAGATGGCTGGCGTCGCGGAGTAAGCCACGTTTGTGAGTGGAATGGGCATTTCCTGCAGTTGCTGAAACATCTCCCACGCCAGCGTCACGCAGGTCAGCCCGATCAGCAATGATAACCAGCGCCCGATTTGCAGGCGCTCGGCGATATTCAGATAAACCCGCGCCGTGATGAACACCAGAAACAGATGCGGCAGGAACCACAGCGGCGTCCAGCGCAGCGTGCCGCCCGTGCCATAGAAAGAACCAGCTACAAATTGCACGAAAGGATCTTTTGATAAAAACGGCTGCAGCGGCGCGACCACGATCAGCGTGACAAAGAAGGGTTTGAGTACGCCATCAAGCTTGGCCAGGGTCAATTTGCCCAGAGAGAGCGTGTCGTTGAAAAACACCCCTGACATCAGGAAGAACATGGGCATGTTGATCGAGTGCAGCACCTGATGCGCCATGGGGTTGATGTACTGGAAGATCAGGTTATGGCCCAGGACGACAAGTGAAATACCCATGCCGCGGGCCACATCCAGATGCTGGATGCGGTTTTGCATTAATCACCTCTTTTTTGTGTGCGATTGGTTTTGTGGGTGATTCTACTGCGATATTTCAGATTATTACAATAAAAGAAATAATTAAGTAATTATTAATATAGGTATTTCTTAAGTACTGGAAAGTGAATTGCGGGCGGTACGCGACGCGGGCCGTACTGGCGCGGTAACATGGCGGATTGGCATCTCCAGGCAAGGGCATGGCCTTTCCGCTTTATTTTGAAGTGATCAACCAGATCGGCACGGCCGCGTTTGCCATGGCCGGGTATCTGGTCGGGGTACGTAAACGGCTGGACTTGCTGGGCGTGGTGATTGTGGCGCTCTTGACCGGCATTGGCGGCGGCATCATGCGTGATGTGCTGGTCAACCGCACGCCACGCGCGTTTGTAGATGTATTGCCGCTCTACACCATTTTTGTCACGCTGGCGGTGTCCTGGCTGATCAAGCTGCATCAGCGTCACACCGGCATGTTGCGCAAGCTCTTTATCGTGGCCGACTCTATTGGTCTGGTGGCATTCAGCCTTGCTGGCGCGCACGTCGGCATGGATAGCAATCTGAATTTGTTTGGCGTGTGTTTCCTTGGTTTTGTCACCGCCGTGGGCGGCGGCGTGGTGCGAGACGTGATGGTGAACGACGTCCCCTTCATCTTGCGTGAAGACTTCTATGGCACGGTGGCCATCTTGTTATCCGTGGCGCTGTTCGCCTGCCGGCAATTCGGTCTTGAGGGCCCGGTGGCCGAATGGACGCTGTTTGGCCTGGGCCTGGCACTGCGCCTTGTCGCGCACAAGCGTGATTTCAGGTTGCCCAAGGTGGAAGGATGAACACGCCACTGCCTGCCGCAGGTGATCTTTCCGGCTGGGCAGACTGGCTGCGACAACAGCTGGCGAGGGCCGAGCGTCAAACCCTCGGCGACCTGAGCCAGCAAAACGCTGGCCGCGCGGCCGCAGTGCTGGTGCCGGTAGTGCCTTATCCGCAAGGGACACGCATTATCCTGACAGAACGCGCGGCGCACCTGCGCCATCATGCCGGGCAAATCAGTTTTCCCGGTGGCCGCACCGACCCGCATGACGCCAGCCCCGCCGCTACGGCGCTGCGAGAAGCACGAGAAGAAATCGGCCTCGCGCCTGAGAGCGTCACGGTCGTCGGGGAACTGGGCCACTATCACACCATTACCGGCTTTACGGTCACGCCCGTGGTGGGCCTGGTGCAACCTGGCATGACGCTCAAACCAGAGCCCGGTGAAGTAGCCACGATTCTGGAATTACCCTGGACCACCTTGCTGGACCCGGCACGCTATGAATTACGCTGGGTAGAGCGGCGTGGGCTGCGCGGAAAAAGCCTGTTTGTAGAATGTGGCGAGATCACCGTGTGGGGTGCGACGGCGGGCATGCTGCTGATGATGGCGCGGGCACTGGGCATGCCAGGGCAACCGCGCGACATCACCGCGCCTTGATTTGCCTTCGCGGCACGCCCTTTACAACTTCAATCAATACAAACGGTTGCAAAGCAGCCGCTGTTTTCCCGATCCGCGTATCTTGCAGAGCAGCGAATTGTCACAGGTTCGTGCTACAATCCTCGGCTTTTCAAACTGTTAGCTTCCCCACACATGACGCGCGCTATCCGTAACATCGCCATTATCGCTCACGTCGACCACGGCAAAACCACGCTGGTCGATCAACTCCTGCGCCAGTCCGGCACCTTCCGCGAAAACCAGCAGGTGGACGAGCGGGTGATGGACAGCAACGATCTTGAAAAAGAGCGCGGCATTACCATTCTGGCCAAGAACACCGCCATTGAATACGAAGGCACCCACATCAACATCGTCGACACCCCGGGACACGCGGACTTCGGCGGTGAAGTAGAACGGGTGCTGGGTATGGTTGACGGCGTACTGCTGCTGGTTGACGCCGTTGAAGGCCCGATGCCGCAAACGCGCTTCGTGACCAAGAAGGCACTGGCACTGGGCCTGCGCCCCATCGTTGTGATCAACAAGGTTGATCGCCCGGGTGCGCGTCCGGACTGGGTGGTCGATCAGACGTTTGACCTGTTTGACAAGCTGGGCGCAACCGACGAACAGCTCGATTTCCCGATTATTTACGCTTCCGGCCTGAACGGCTTTGCCAAGCTGGAACTGGACGAAGCGTCTGACAACATGCGTCCGCTGTTCGACACCGTGCTCAAGCACGTGCCGACCCCGCCGGGCAACCCGGACGCTCCGCTGCAATTGCAAATTGCCGCGCTGGATTACTCCACCTACACCGGTCGCCTTGGCGTTGGCCGCGTGCTGAACGGCCGTATCAAGCCGGGTCAGCAAGTAGTGGTGATGAACCATGAAGAACAAACCGCTGCTGGCCGTATCAACCAGGTGCTGGGTTTCCAGGGTCTGGAGCGCGTGCCGGTTGAAGGCGCCGAAGCTGGCGACATCATCGTGATCTCCGGTCTGGATGAAATCGGTATCGGCGTCACCATTTGTGACAAGGATGCACCGGTAGGTCTGCCGGTTCTGGGGGTGGACGAGCCGACCCTGACCATGGACTTCATGGTGAACACCTCGCCGCTGGCCGGGACTGAAGGCAAGTTTGTGACCAGCCGCCAGATCCGTGACCGTCTGACCAAAGAACTGCTGACCAACGTGGCGTTGCGCGTTGAAGATACAGCCGACGCGGATATCTTCCGCGTGTCTGGTCGTGGCGAGCTGCATCTGACCATTCTGCTGGAAACCATGCGTCGTGAAGGCTTTGAAATGGCCGTGGCCAAGCCGCGCGTTGTTTACAAGGACATCGATGGCCAGAAGTGCGAGCCGTACGAAAACCTGACGATCGACCTGGAAGACGAACACCAGGGGGGCATCATGGAAGAAATCGGTCGTCGCCGTGGCGAACTGACCAACATGGAATCGGATGGTCGTGGTCGTACCCGTCTGGAATACCATATTCCGGCCCGTGGCCTGATCGGCTTTCAGTCTGACTTCATGACCATGACCCGTGGTACCGGCCTGATGAGCCACGTGTTTGATGACTACGCACCGGTAAAGGCTGACCTGCCGGGTCGTCACAACGGCGTGCTGATCTCGCAAGATCACGGTGAAGCCGTGGCCTACGCGCTGTGGAAGCTGGAAGATCGCGGCCGCATGTTTGTCTCCCCGGGCGACAAGCTGTACGAAGGCATGATCATTGGTATCCATAGCCGCGACAACGATCTGGTTGTGAACCCGATCAAGGGCAAGCAATTGACCAACGTGCGTGCCTCCGGTACTGACGAAGCGGTGCGTCTGACCACCCCGATCAAGCTGTCGCTGGAATCGGCCGTTGAGTTTATCGATGATGATGAACTGGTGGAAATCACCCCGCAGTCGATCCGTATCCGCAAGCGTTTCCTGCAAGAGCACGAGCGTCGTCGTGCATTCAAGGCAGACAACAGCTAATCCGGTGTGATCTGCAGTACATGAAAAAGGCGACCTTCAAGGTCGCCTTTTTTGTTTTCCGGATTAGCGATGCAGCAATTGCGCCACCCAAAGGACGATGATCGCGCCGAGAATCGACATCAGCATGCCAGCCGGATGAAACGGCTTGTTTTTCGAATCGGTAAAAAGGTTGGCAATGAAACCGCCCACCAGCGACCCGACAATGCCCAGTGCACCCGTCATGATCAAACCCATGGCATGGGCGCCGGGCATGATCCAGCGTGCAATCAGGCCAACAACAATACCTACGACGAATGTCCAAATCAGATTAAGCACGATCTCTGGTTTCCTGCTTGAGAAAAGGGGAGCACAGGAGACCAGAAGAGCGCGTGCGTGCGATATCGGATATGTCTGGCAATGCAGTCTGGCTGGCGGCGATCAGTGTTGCAGCATCTGCACCACCCACAGTACAACCAGGGCGCCGATCACCGACATGATGATGCCGACGGGGTGAACGGGTGAGCCCTCTGGTGGTTTGCTGAAGAGTCGGGCGATATAGCCGCCCACCACTGCGCCGACGATCCCCAGAATACCGGTCATGAACAAGCCCATGCCCTGCGCTCCAGGCATGATCCAGCGTGCGATCAGACCCACCACAATACCGACGATGAACATCCAGATTAAATGAAACATGCGCGTACTCCCTGAAAAGACCGACAGATAAAAGAAGGACTGGCAGAAAGTCAGATTAATCCGGCGATAGGTCTGAATGCAGGAGCCGGGTGCAGCCGGGGCGGGGGAGTGGTTTAGCCGGTGCCGCTACTGAAGATAGCATGTGCGGGCGGGTATTGCGGCGTGTTGGCTGGCTGAAGGTGTAAAACCAGGTATAAACAAAAAACCCGATCGTTTGATCGGGTTTTTTGTTGCGTGGGGCGGGGAGAAGAGAGCTAGAGCACCCGCGTTCTTGCAAGCGCCGGGGTTGAGTCGGGCGCAAATCCCCATTGGTGCCCGTTGTGCTACCTGGGGCCGAACGATGTGTATATATACATCGGATATGCATCCGTGCCGCCAAAACAAAAAACCCGATCATTTGATCGGGTTCTCTGTTGAATTTGGTGCCCAGGAGAAGACTCGAACTTCCA
>JASLES010000260.1 GCA_030151005.1 Silvimonas sp. | reverse complement strand
CGCAGCGAGAAATGATTGAGCAGCCAGCCGCCAATCAGCGAGGCCGGGCTAAAGGTGATCAGCAGATAGAACCCCAGCGCTGTCGGTGGCAGAACGAGTGGCAGGCTGATCAAAACCTCTGCCAGCGTGCGGCCGCGGCTGCGCCCGCGCGCCAGCCATGCACATAGGGGGACCGCCAGAATCAGCAGGATAAAGGTAGTCAGCGTGGCTAACCGGAGCGTCAGCAACAGCGGTTGCGGGTCGATATTGTTCAGCACTCGATACCCATTTCATTGGCTTTGACCAGCCATTCCACTTCTACGCCCGGAGCGAGCGCAAGGCGGCAGGCAGAGCCGGTGGTGATGACCGCATGAATATGCTGGCCAGCAAAGGCAAAGCGCACGCGGGTCAAGAGATTGCCTTCTTCCAGCGCCAGAACGGTGCCGGCAATCCGGTTACGCAAGCTGATTTCACCGCCCAGATTACGGGCAATGGCGACTTCGGTTTCTTTGAATGCCAGCGTGACAGGCGCACCCGGTGCAAGGGCAGGCGGATCTCCGACCAGCATGGCGGAAAACACCTGTCCTTGCGCTTCGGCCTCAATCAGCGTCACGCCGTATTCATGCTCCAGCGTTAACAGCCGGGCCGGGATGCGGTTCATGGTGCGCGATAGCCGTTCTGTTCAAAGATGGCTTTGGCGGTCGGAGAGTACAAAAACTTGTAGAACGCCTGGGCGGAGGCCAGATCGTGATCCTTGGCGTACTTGAGCAGCGCCGCGCCTTGTTCGATTGGCGTGTAGGCACTGGCTGGTACATCTACCCATTTACCTTTGCCCTTGGCGTCTGGCGCCAGGACCAGTGATTTGGCGGTAAAGCCAAAATCGGCCGCACCAGTGACAATGAACTGTGTGGCCTGACCAATATTATCGCCATAGACCAGCTTGGGTTTGGCGGCGTCTGCCAGCTTGAAGGTGGTCAGCGCGTGAATGGCTTCCCGGCCATACGGCGCAGTTTGCGGATTGGCCACCGCAATGTGGCTGACTGACGGATCGTTCACCAGCTTTTGCCAGTTTTCAATCTTGATATCCCGCGTGGTCCACACCACCAAAGAGCCGAGCGCATACGGCTTGGGGTTATCCAGCGTCTGCCCGGCTTCTTGCAGTTTTTGCGGGAAATCCATATCCGCCGAGAGGAACACCTGGAACGGCGCACCTTGCGTGATCTGGGTATAGAACTTGCCCGAAGCGCCAAACGAGGGTTTGACCTCAATGCCGCTGGACTTGGTAAACGCACTGGCCAGTTCCGTGAACACATATTGCAGATTGGCAGCGACGGCCACGTTGAGGGGTTCTGCGGCATGCGCACTGGCGCAAGTCAGCATGACGGTGCCGATAGCGACGTGTTTAAGCGGGGAAGAAAACCAGGAAGTGCGAGTGAAGCGGGGGGAGGTGAACATCAACTACTCCGTCTTGTCGGGTTGTCGGTCGCCGCCAGTATAACCGAGGCAAAAATGACAAAACGATAATCATTACGGAGTAGTTGAGCTCTATACCAGGTCAACAGACTTAACCTGATACAACCATGCTGGCAAGACGCCAGCCGGTTTTGATCAGTGCGCGCTTAGCGGCGGCGGAACTGCGGACGGTTACCCTGGCCACCAGTAGGTCCGGGCGCACGTTCGTCCTTGTGACGGAAGCTCACACGGCCCTTGGTCAGATCGTACGGCGACATTTCAACCGTGACGCGATCGCCTTCCAGAACGCGGATGCGGTTTTTCTGCATTTTGCCCGATGCGTAGGCAATCACTTCTACACCATTGGTCAGAACCACTTTGAAACGCGATTCCGGGAAAACTTCTGCTACGGTACCTTCCATTTCAATCAAATCTTCTTTAGCCATTGTTGCTCCAGTCAGGGCTATACAAAAAACCGTTATGCCGCCCACCAGCCCTTGGCCAGGCTGGTACGCACACGCCGGTTTTGCTCGGGTTTGCTGCTTTAAAGGCCACCCGGAACGGTCCAGAACACTGGGGTCATACGAGCGGCAAAAAAGGATTGATGCCCGAAACGGACATTAAACCTTGATAATTATACGCCTTTTTGCTGCGTTGCTCCTGACCGGTTGACGGTAAATCCGGTTTTGGGGCAATTACGCGGTAGTTTGCGGACGGGATGTTAAAGGAAAGTGGCAGACAAAAGAGGCTGGCGATACAAGCAGTAACCCGAAAACGGCTCTGCTGATGATTCCGGGGTTGCGGTTGTTGTTGTTGGGGTTGTTGGGGTTGCTTTTGATTTTCATCCCCCGTCAAAGCCCAGCGCCGAAGGAGGGCGGGAGACCTTAGGCTCCCGACCGACTGAGGGAAGCCCGGAGGGCCGCAGGGCTGGGTCGCCTTTCTTTGGTTACTTTCTTTGGCGAAGCAAAGAAAGTGACGTGGGCCCGGCACCCCGGGTATTAAATGCCTTTTCAAGCCCGCGCCGTAAGGCGCTAACACCCGCAACACTATGAACCAGCCCCGCCACCCCGGATTCCCGCTATCGCTTCATCCGGGCTACAAAGTGGCTCCTGCCAACAAGGGCCACTTACAGTGGCCGGCTGGATTCCGGCGTTCGCCGGAATGACGAGTCCGTGGTCTGGATGCTGCGTCGGCATTCTTGCAGGCATCGCAGCTGGATTCCCGCCTCCGCGGGAATGACGAGGTGATGAGCGGGCAATCAAACTATATTGGCCAATGCAATTACTTTGGATTCCAGGGCTGCCAGCGCTCAGCACAAAACAATCAAACACTCCCTGCCGCCACCGGCAAAGCCTCAATTTTCCAGCGCAACATCCCACCCGCCAGGTTGGCAACCTGCGCAAACCCCGCTTTGGATAACAACACGCAAGCCTGCGCAGAGCGGATGCCCGAGCGGCACACGGCCACCACCGGCCTAGTGGGGTCCAGTTCTTCCTGCCGCGCCATCAGTTGTGACAGCGGGATGAGTCTGGCATCCGGCAGGTGTCCAAGTTTGTCGATGAATTCCGGGGCTTCACGCACATCGACAATCTGGACCTTTGCGGCATGCTCAAACAAAGCGACAGGTTCGATTTCCCATACGCCGCTAAAGCGCAGTGTCAGCGGGGCCCAGTCCGGTGTTTCTGGTAGTGGTGCCTCACCATCGGGCTGACCACAGCGCAAGTTGGCGGGCACGGCAACGGCCATCAACTTGGGGTGAGGCAAGTTGAGATTGTTCATATGACCGACAAAATCACCAAGGTCTGCGTCACCGCCCAGTCTTGGGTTGAAGCGTTTTTCTTCGGCCACGCTGCTTGCGGTAATGCCGCGGTAGTCATGGGCCGGGTACAACAGGCAGTGATCTGGCAGCGTGAGAATTTGCTCGCGCACTGAGGTAAACAATTGCTCGGGGCTGCCCCCCTGGAAATCGGTACGACCACAGCCACGGATCAGCAGGCTGTCGCCGGTAAAAGCCATGCTTTCATCATCCAGCACGTAGGTCAGACAACCACTGGTGTGACCGGGCGTGGCGCGGACGGTCAGGTAACGTTGGCCAAACTGGATGCGGTCACCGTGGCGCAAGGGCTGATCGACCCCCGTGGCTTCGGTACTGGCGCTGAGCGCAATGCGGCTACCGCAGCGCTGGCGTAGCCGCCATGCCCCGGTGACATGGTCGGCATGGACGTGAGTATCCAGCGTGGCCACCAGCCACAGGCCCAATTCTTTGAGTAGCGCCATATCACGCGGCGCTTGTTCGTAGACGGGGTCGATCAGCAACGCCTCGCCATGGTCACCCAGCAGATAACTGTAGGTGGAGGAGGTGGTGTCAAAAAGCTGGCGGAAGATCATGCTGCGCGCCCCCGGAAAGTCGGTGTTCAGTAAGGGCGCGGCAGCCGCAAGGCGCCGCGCCGGACGTCTCGTGACTGATTACTGTGGCTGTTTGGTCGTGCGCAGGTACGGCTTGATGGTGGTAAAGCCGGGGAATTTTTCCTGGGCTTCTTCATTGCTGACGGCCGGAGTGATGATCACGTCGTCGCCTTGCTTCCAGTTCACCGGCGTTGCCACTTTGTGTTTGGCGGTCAGTTGCATGGAGTCCAGCACGCGCAGGATTTCATCAAAATTGCGGCCAGTGGTCATCGGGTAGGTGAGCATCAGCTTGATGCGCTTGTCCGGGCCAATGATGAATACGGAACGCACGGTGGCATTGGTGGCGGCGGTACGGCCTTCCGAGGTGCCTTCTTCTTCGGCAGGCAGCATGTTGTAAAGCTTGGCCACGGCCAGATCGGTATCGCCAATCATCGGGTATTTGACGGCGGCACCCTGGGTTTCTTCAATATCAGCAGCCCATTTTTCGTGGTTTTCCACGGCGTCCACCGACAAGCCGATCAGCTTGGCATTGCGCTTGGTGAACTCAGGTTCGATTTTGGCCATGTAACCCAGCTCAGTGGTACACACCGGGGTGAAATCCTTGGGGTGCGAGAACAGGATGGCCCATTGGTCACCGATCCAGCTGTGAAAATCCAGGATGCCGTGTGTGGTGCGTGCCGTGAAATTGGGGGCAATATCGTTGATGCGCAAAGACATGACGTTCTCCAGTGAAAAAGGCAGAGGTTGGCAAAAGGACGACTTGAAGCTGATCTGGCGGCAAGTATCCCGTATGCATATGAAAAAACTTGGTGATAAAAATCACCGGGCTTTCACAAAATGACAAATTTTTTCAGCGCGGGGACATCCAGCACCAAAACCTGGCCCCGCTCCAGCTGTACCCAGCCTTTGTGCTCAAAATCTTTGAGCAAGCGGCTGACCAGTTCCCGAAAGCTGCCCAGCTCGTCGGCAATGGCTTGATGGGTCATCTCCACGGGGTTGGGCTTGGCGACCAGCAGTGCCGCCAGGCGTTGATCCAGTTTCTGAAAGGCGACGGCCGTCACCAGGTTCATCAACTCGGTCAAACGCTCTGAAAAACGGTTAAAGACCTGACCGCGAAATTGCTCCAGTTGCCCGAACAATTGCTTGAAACTGCCCGGTGGCAGCACCACCAGCTCCAGTTCATCTTGCACCACGCCCCGTGCCTGGTAGGGGGCATTGGCCAGCAGGCAACTGCTGGTCAGAATGCAGGTCTCGCCCGGCAGCACCTGATACAGATACAGATCTCGCCCGCTGGGAGATGACTTGATCACCCGCGCGCTGCCCGAGAGCAATAGCGGAAAGCCCATGCAGGGCTGGTTTTCATCAAACATCAGCGCGCCGGACGGCACTTTCATGTACGTGGCGTTGGCAAACAGCATCTGGCGCTCGGCATCGGGCAACTCGCCCAGCAACGGATAGAGGCTCAGTACGCGAGACTGGGTGGCAGGATCAAGCAAGGGAACACCTTTGTGGCTGAGGTGATGAGGGT
This sequence comes from Silvimonas sp., assembly GCA_030151005.1. Lineage (GTDB taxonomy): Bacteria > Pseudomonadota > Gammaproteobacteria > Burkholderiales > Chitinibacteraceae > Silvimonas. The sequence goes on along the minus strand of JASLES010000260.1, from coordinate 4,655 downwards.
TAGCTTTCGTTGTGCGACACATCAATACGCTGGCGCGTACGGGCGGCGACATCGTAGATATTGAAACTGTTCATGGTGCGGCCATACAAATGCAGACTGACGGCACGCGTCCGGTTTGCCGGCACGCCAGTGACGTGGATATGGTCCGGGTTGGGTACAAAGCTGGTCACCGCGCCACGCCCCAGCAATAACGTGCCGCCGCGGGCCAGATCAATCCCGGCATCAGCGCTGCGATCCGGCGACAAGCGCACGTAGCTGCGCTCTTCCAGTACGCCTTCCACAACGCCGACCACCCCCCAACTGCCGTGGTCATGCACGGGCGTCCATTGGCCGGGCAACCAGACCAGCGCATATAGCGATAACCCCGCATCTGGCGCGTTGTAGACCAGGTTACGCGTGTAGCTGGTGGTATCGCTGCGAAAATGGTGTGGTTCCAGAAATGTACCGGCGTGTTCAATCAGATCCAGCATTAATGGCGCCAGCGCCAGCACGCAATCGGCTGGCTCGGGTACATCATGGCTACAGGCGGATGCTGCGTTGATGAACGCAGCCAGAGCGGTAGAGGTCATGGATCGGTCCGGCAAAAAGTGGGGCGGCTGTATTTGCTGCGCTCAGACTAGTGCCTTGGCGAAGGACTGGCAAACCCGGTTGCGTATTGATGGTGGTCAACGGTGTTGTCGGTGCATTCTTACAAAAAAGTGTCGCACCAGGATGTGCAGGTTTGGTGGCAATGGGGCTTCCCCAACTTCTGTCGTTGCCATTTATTTAGTTGGGCGTGGTCACCCCAGAAAAAAGATGATCCGGTATGCTTGACCTGGAGTGCACTCTAACTTGCAGGATGTCGACATGGACCCTTTCATGCAGATCGAAGACATGGCGCAACGCACGGGCCTCACCGCCCACACCTTGCGTTATTACGAGCGCATTGGCCTGATCGCCCCGGTGCAGCGCGCACCGGGCGGGCAGCGTCGTTATGCCCCGGCTGATCTGACCTGGATCGAGTTCCTGCTGCGCTTGCGTAACACCGGCATGCCGATCCGGCAAATGCAGGTATATGCGCAAATGCGCAGCGCAGGGGAGGCCACGCTCGTCGCCCGCCGTGCGCTGTTACAAGCGCATCTGGCAGACGTTGAAAAACAGTTGGCAGAACTGACGCTCACCGCAGGTTATTTGCGCCAGAAAATTGCCATCTATGACGAGCAGGTCTCCCACAATCCGACACCGTGTGAGGAACCTAGCCATGAACAGCCCGACCCAACCCTGCCTGACCGAAACCCGTGACCACCGGTTTGAACGTGGCCTTGAAAAACTGAACCAGATTGATGGTGCCGCTGGCGAGGCCGTGGTCGCCCGCGTAGGGGCCATTGCCCCGGACTTTGCCCGTTACCTGGTGGAATACGGTTTTGGCGACATTTACAGCCGCCCCGGCCTGAACCTGCGGGATCGGGAAATCGCCGTGGTGGCCGTCCTGACTGCAATGGGCAATGCCACGCCGCAACTCAAGGTGCATCTGAATGCGGCGCTCAACGTGGGCGTGACGCAGGATGAAATCCTGGAAGTGCTGATGATGATGTCGGTCTACGCGGGTTTTCCGGCCGCGCTCAATGGCTTGTTTGCGGCCCAGGAAGTCTTTGCCACGCGCAATGGGGCCTAAGCGGCCTTAGCCGGCGGCGTTCTCATGGTAATCGAGCACGTAACGTGCGCCGGCATCCAGCCCCAGCTTCTTCACCAGCAGCGGCATCACCGGTTTGAGCGCTTCTTTCAGCGTCCATGGCGGGTTGAGGATAAACATACCGCTGCCATGCATGCCAAAACCGTCGGCAGAAGGCGATTGCACTGTCAGGCTGGCGTGCAGCCAGGATTTCACCGGCAACGCTTTGAGTTTTGCTGGCAGGGTACGCACTTCTTCGCGCTGCAATTGCGGGTACCAGATGGCGTAGGTGCCGGTGGCAAAACGCTTAAGGGCGTCTTGCAGGGCGTCAACCACGCGCTGGTAATCGCCCTTGTCTTCATAAGGCGGGTCAATCAACACCAGCCCGCGACGGGAGGGCGGCGGCAGTACGGCCTTGATGCCGGCAAAGCCGTCGCCTACATCCACCTGGGCTTGCCGGCCGTAGTGTTCCATATTGCCGATCAACAGTTTGCTGTCACTGGAATGCAGTTCAAACAGCCGTGCCTTGTCTTGTTCGCGCAGCACTTGCAGCGCACACGCCGGGGAGCCCGGATAGAACTGCAGCTGACCGTTCGGGTTGAACTGGCGGATGACATCTACGTAATCGGCCAGCGCTTCGGGCAGATCGGTGTCATGCCACAGGCGCTCGATACCCCCGGTGAACTCGGCGTTCTTGGTGGCATAGCCTTCGACCAGCGAATACATCCCCGCACCGGCGTGGGTATCCACGTAGGTATACGGTTTGTCTTTCTGGTTCAGATAACGCATCAGCGCAATCTGGATGGTGTGTTTGAGCACGTCGGCGTGATTACCGGCGTGAAAGGCGTGGCGATAGCTCAGCATGGCAGGCGCAGCAAAGGTCAATTGGCCATTGTACCGGATGGTGACGGCAGAATCGCGTGCCGCTGGCGTCAGGGCTGTTATCATGGGGGTTTTCCCGCACGTAGCCGTCCAGATCATGACCACAGCCGAATACCTCGACTTAGCCCCCATCTCCCGCGTGAATGGCACCGTGGTGCTGCCCGGTTCCAAAAGCATTTCCAACCGCATTCTCTTGCTGGCCGCGCTGGCGGGCGGCAAAACCGAGGTTAAAGGCCTGCTGGCCAGCGATGATATCGAACGCATGCTGGAAGCCATGACGGCCTTGGGCGTGAAGTGGACACAAACTCCGGGCACACGTGATTTTGTGGTGGATGGCGTGGGCGGTCAGTTTGCGGTGAAAGAGGCAGACCTCTTTCTGGGCAATGCCGGTACCGCGTTTCGCCCGCTAACCGCCGCGCTGGCGTTGGCTGGCGGCAGCTACAAACTGCACGGTGTGCCGCGCATGCACGAGCGCCCGATCGGGGATCTGGTGGATGCCCTGCGTGTGGTCGGTGCGGATATTGAATATCTGGGTAACGAAGGTTTCCCGCCGCTGCAATTGCGCCCGGCCAGCATCAGTGCGGGTCGTCGCGTACCGGTGAAGGGCAATGTCTCCAGCCAGTTCCTCACTGCCTTGTTGATGGCACTGCCTTTAACGGGCGAAGACGTGACCATTGAAGTGATTGGTGAACTGATCTCCAAACCGTATATTGAAATCACGCTGAACCTGATGGCGCGCTTTGGCGTGAAGGTGGAGCGCAATGGCTGGAACGAGTTTGTAATCCGTGGCGGTCAGATTTATCAAAGCCCTGGTGTGGTACACGTGGAAGGGGATGCCTCCAGCGCGTCTTACTTCCTCGCCGCAGGCGCCATTGGTGGTGGCATTGTGCGGGTGGAAGGCGTGGGCAGCGAAAGCATTCAAGGCGACAAGCGCTTTGCCGAAGTACTGGAACAAATGGGCGCGCAGATTACCTGGGCGGCCAACCACATCGAAGCCGCACCGCCTGCGACTGGCAAGCTCAAAGCGCTAGATGTCGATCTGAACCACATTCCGGATGCAGCCATGACCATTGCCGTCGCCGCGCTGTTTGCCGAAGGCACCACCACTATCCGCAATATTGAAAGCTGGCGCGTGAAAGAAACCGACCGTCTTTCTGCCATGGCCACCGAATTGCGCAAAGTGGGCGCAGCGGTGGAAGAGGGCCAGGATTACATCCGCGTCACCCCGCCGGCCGATCTGATCCCGCATGCGGCGATTGATACGTATGACGATCACCGCATGGCGATGTGTTTCTCGCTGGTGGCGCTGGGTGGCGTGCCAGTGCGGATTAATGATCCGAAATGCACTGCGAAGACGTTTCCGACGTATTTTGAGGTGCTGGCAGGGATTAGTCTTTAAGGGGTTAAGTTGCTGACCTTGAGCGGAAAATCTTGAACCTCTGTTAGCGCCTTCGGCGCGGTGGTTTACACGTCGGGGGTTGCCCGACAGCAAGGCACTTTCTTTTGGGTCGCCAAAAGAAAGTACCCAAAGAAAAGGCGACCCCTGCGACAGCGCCCTTCGGGTTCCCTGCGCTTCTCACAAGGCGCGGCTGGCTGCCCCGCTGCAACTGCCATCTGGTTCATTAGTGGCTCTGTGGGGGCACCCACCAAGGGGCGCGGGAACTCGGGCTGCGCCCTCAAACACCCCTCCGCCGAAACCCCGCGCCTTGCTGCGATGCTCGGCACTGCCGGAGGGGAGACAAGTCAAAAGCCAACAGCAACGACAACTTCAAAAGCAACCCCAACCCCGCATACCGTCTGCACGCAAGAACGGTTTACCTCGCCCACCACCTCGTCATTCCCGCGGAGGCGGGAATCCAGTTCGCAGCCCAACGGGCTGCTTCTGGTGAATTGCCACCGCTACTCCGAACTTACCCTGTAGAGGGTGCAAGCATCGCAGCTGGATTCCGGCTCAAGGCCGGAATGACGAGTCAGTGGGATGCGTGTTGAATTGGCTGTTGCTGTTGCTGTTGCTGTTGCTGTTGCTGTTGCCTTTGGGGTTGTTTTTGACTGCCCCCCCCCATTAAAGCCCATCGCCAAAGAAGGGAGGGAGACCTTAGGCTCCCTCAGTCGGTCGGGAGCC
>JASLES010000255.1 GCA_030151005.1 Silvimonas sp. | reverse complement strand
GTGAAAGCGCGGCATGTCAAAGATGCGCTGCTCGCTCCATTGGTGAAAGGCATGGGTGCCGCCCCCGGCTACCGCAAGGTTCAGCTTGCCGCATTGGCGCGTGACTTCATCACGCAGGTCTTGCAGCTCTTGCAGCAGTTCATCGTAGCGGTGGTGGATGGAGGAATTGAGCTCGATCATGCTTTGCGCAATTTCCGGCTTGATCAAGTCTTTATACGGTGTTTTGCCGAGCAATCGCAGCAGATCAGGCGCGCCACGGGTCAGGTTGTAATCACGGGTATTGAGTACCTGCAATTCTAGTTCTACCCCCATGGACATCCGGGGCGAGGGTTGGAAATCCATCTCGTCCATGTTGCTCCTCCTGGCGCCCTGGCCGGGCGCACTCGTTGTGGCGGTGCGGGCTGGTTGGATTGGCCGCGGGCCGGTTTCGTTCCCAAAAACCGGCTAGCCGTTCAGTTCTGGCGGGTTTCCCGCGCCATGCGCAACGCCAGTTGGGTGACTATGGGCCCAATCAACTCCAGAAGGGCCACCGAGCCCAGCACAATGGCCCGCAGTGTTTCGCCAAATTGCGGGTACAGGCGGGCTACGTCTTCTGCCAGTACCAGTGCTGTGCCAGAGACCGGCAGTAGCACCAGGCCCAGCCAGGCGGATTTCTGGATGCCAAGGCCAGAGAAGGGCGAGATCAGCAGTACGCCCAGAAACTTGCCGGCAAACCGCGCCAGGGTAAACGCCAGTGCGGCCAGGCCGCCCAGCATCAAGGTGTGCCAGGACAAACTGGCGCCGGTGATGACAAACAGCACGGCCAGAAACAACGAAGCATAACGGCCGGTATCTACCGCCGCGACCCGGTGTTCGTGGTCCATATTCTTGATGAACACGCCAAAGACCAGCAGCGTAATCAGCACTGAAAAGTGCAGTACGGAGGCAAAGCCAATGGCGGTCATGACCATGCCCAGCACCACCGCCTGGCGGCTGTCACTGGTCCTGGAGGTCAGGCCGACCAGCCAGAGTGTGCTGCGCGCACCGACAAAACCCAGCAGAATTGAGCCTGCCACCACCCACAAAGGGTGCAGCAAAGCCAGTCGCAACGGCGCGCCCTGATCCAGATGCAAAAACGCCAGCAACATGGAGACCGTGATAAACGCGATCACGCCATTGGCGGCCACCAGATTCATGGCCCGATCCGTTAACTGGCCCTCGGCATGGGTATCGCGCGCAATCATCCACAGCACCGCCGGTGAGGTAGAGATACCAATCGCCGCCGCCATGCCGGACAACAGCGGCGGCTGCCCCAGATACAGCAGGGCGCCGAACGCAAGCGCAAAACCCAGAATGCTTTCAGTGATGCAACTGACTGCAAGCCAGCGATCTTGTCGCCACCATTTAAAATCCAGCCGCTGGCCGAACTCAAATAACACCACGCCTAGCGCAATATCCAGCAAAGGTCGCAACTTGAGCACGGTGGCGCTGTCGATGATGTCCAGACCGCTGTTGCCCAGCAACATGCCCACCAGGGTAAAACCGGTCACGCGCGGTAAAAAGCCGGATTTATGCACGGCACCACCGCCGACAAATGCGGCAACCAGCAAAATGCCGAAAAGAGCGACTACATTGAATTCAAAGGGAAAGGATGGCAAAAAATCCAGGTCTTGCATGCCAGGCTCCACGGTTGGATTCGGGCCGGGTTGGCCACCAGGACACCGGGGCACAAGGGCTCCGGCAAGTGCAAAAGCGCGGACGGGCTGCGATGCAGTCCCGCGGGGTAAGACAAGGCAGGTGGGCTGATGATGCGCCCGAAGTTTTACGATTAAAGAACAAAAACCGGATCGGTGTCGCGCGTTTTTTGCGTAAGGCAGCGGCCACAAAGACGGTCAAATTGGCGCAAAGCCAGACGGGGCGGGGCTTGACGGCGGGTACATTCGCCGGTGCAACACCAGATGCCAGGGCAGCCCTGGCGGAGCCTTGTTCATGCTGAAACTGTTTCCGCAATCATTGGGTTTCTGGTCCGTAACCCTGTTTTTGACGACGGTAGCGCTATTGGGGGCCACCTCGGTCAACGCCCTGTGGATGATGGAAAGCCTGGGGCGCCAGAGCCGCAGTGCTGCGCAAAGTGCGGCGACGCTGACCGAGCAAGCGCAGCGCCTGCAAGAACGCACGCTGACCATGGAGCGTAGCGCTCGCCAGTTCCTGATCCTGAACGACACCACCTTTCGTGATCGCTATATGGACGCCTGGAAAGAGGCGCAGGCGGCCTTGCGCGCGGTCAAAGCCAACTCTGGCCTACATCAGCCGGTGTTCAACGAATGGCTGGATACCTCAGAAACCGCTGGTGCAGTGCTGGCTCGCTCGTTTGATGAAGCCCAGAAGCAGCAACGCTTTTTGTTTGCCCAACTGGCGCATTTGCGTGAACTCAATGACGAGATTGCGCTGGATGTACGCAGCGGTATTGCCAGTCGCAATGACTCGTTTTTGCATGAGCTTGATCGCCAGCGCACGTTGTTGATGTGGCAACTGATTGCGGTGGGCGGCATTGCCATTGTGCTGATCGTGGCGTGGCACTTTGGTTTTGCGCGGCCGTTGCGGCGGGTTGCAGATGCCATTCATCAGTTGGGCGAGAACCGGTTGGCTGATCCGGTCGTCATTGCAGGACCAGGGGATTTGCGGCAGTTAGGCGTGCAGCTGGATTGGCTACGCCGCCGGCTGTTGTCGTCTGACGAAGAAAAAACCCGCGTGCTGCATCATGTCTCGCACGAACTGAAAACCCCGCTGGCCGCCCTGCGTGAGGGTGTGGCGCTGCTGGACGAAGGCATCATCGGCCCGCTGGAGCCGCGCCAGCGCGAGATTACCGGCATACTCCAGCAAAACGTGCTGACGCTGCAGGCGCGCATTGAAGACCTGTTGCGCTATCAAACCATTGCCTGGCAAGCCCGTCGGCTGACCCGTGCGGCGGTCGATGTGCGTGAAGTGCTTGAAAACACGGTGGAAGGCCAGAAACTGCAATGGCAGGCGCGCAACCTGACCGTCAGCGTGACCGGCCCCAATGCCGTGATCACCGCCGATGGCGAAAAGCTGTCGATGGTGGTGGGCAATCTGTTATCCAACGCCATCCGTTTCAGCCCGGAAGGGGGCACGGTGGCACTGACCTGCATGCAGGCAGATGGCAGCACCATTATTGAATGCGTGGACGACGGCCCGGGGATTCCGGCGTCGGACGCCGCCCGTATCTTCGAGCCGTTCTACCGGGGCGGGGGCCAGCCGGCCGTAGCCTCTCCCGGTCATGGCATTGGATTATCCATTGTGCGCGAACTGGTCGAGGCGCATGGTGGCATCGTTGAACTTGTCGCTGCGGGCCCAGGCGCCCGTTTCAGGATTACATTACCCGATGAATCGCATTAAACCCCGTTTCTCTTTCTGGCCGGCGCTGGTGTTGACTGTCGCCGCGCTGGGTGGGTGCGCGCAAGGCTGGGGGCTGCGCCATGCGCCCGAACCCGTCGCGGTGACCCCCACGCCAGTGCCGACGCCAGAGCCCACACCGCCGCCGCCCGATCCTGTGCATGTGTTGATCGACTTTTACGGCCAGATTCGCAACCTGCCTGTAGCAGACCTGACGCGCCGTGCGGCGGAGCTGGCCGCCGGGCCGCAGACGCCGGAAACCATGCTCAAGCAAGGCATTTTGCTGGCGCAAACCCGCAATTCGCCTGATCTGGCCCGCGCCATTACCCTGGCAGACATGGCCGCGCGCGCTGACAGCGGCTTGCGTACGGCGGCGCAGCTCTTGAGCCAGCAATGGAACGATCGGCGCAAGCTGGAAGACCAGCTGGACAAGCAATCTGCCGCCAACAAAGAGGCTCAGCGCCGCGCCGATCAACTGAAGGCGCAGCTGGATGCACTCAAGAATATCGAGAAAGACATGGCTGGGGATAAGGCTTCCGCACCGGCCCGCAAGGAATAAAACATGGAAAAGCCGCACCTTTTGTTTGTAGATGACGATGCCGACATGCTGCGCCTGATGGCACTGCGCCTGGAGGCGGGTGGCTATCGGGCCACCACGGTGGCGTCGGCCGAACAGGCGCTGGCGCAGATCGCCGTGGAGTGTCCACAACTGGTGATCAGCGATGTACGCCTGCCCGGTCAGGACGGCATGGCGCTGTTTGAAGAAGTCCGCCAGCGCCATCCGGGACTGCCGGTGATTCTGTTGACCGCTCACGGCACTATTCCGGATGCGGTCGAGGCCATGCAGCGTGGCGTGTTCTGTTATCTGACCAAGCCGTTTGACGCACATGTGTTGCTGGAGAAAATTGCCCAGGCACTCAACCTGACGTCTTCTGCCGGTCATACCCCGCAACAGGTGGATCAAGACTGGCGTGCCGGCATGATCAGCCGCAGCCAGATCATGGAAGAACTGTTGGGCGAAGCGCGCCTTGTGGCTGCCAGCGACGCCAGCGTGTTGATCCAGGGGGAGAGTGGCAGTGGTAAGGAGGTGCTGGCGCGCGCGTTGCACCGGGCCAGCCCGCGTGGGCGCGGCCCGTTTGTAGCGGTGAACTGCGGGGCTATCCCGGAGCAACTGCTGGAGTCCGAACTCTTCGGCCACATCAAGGGGGCGTTTACCGGCGCGCTGGCCAATCACCGTGGTCTGTTTCAGGCGGCCAACGGCGGCACCTTGTTGCTCGATGAAATCGGCGATATGCCGCTGCCCTTGCAGGTCAAACTGTTGCGCGTGCTGCAGGAGAAAGCCGTGCGCCCGGTTGGGGCAAGTGAACCCGTGGCCGTGGATGTCCGCATTATCTCTGCCACGCACCGCGACCTGGATGCGGCCATTGCCGCCGGCCAGTTCCGCGAAGACTTGTACTACCGCCTCAACGTGGTGTCGTTAACGCTGCCGCCTTTGTCGGCCCGGCGGGAGGACATTGCGCTGCTGGCCAATCATTTCCTGACACAGATTGCCGCGCGCTATCACAAAGCCGTGACGGGCTACGCGCCAGACGCGGTAGAAGCGCTGGTCTCTGCCGCGTGGCCTGGCAATGTGCGCCAGCTGTACAACGTGGTTGAGCAAGTTTGCGCGCTGGCGACAGCACCGATCATTCCGTTATCGCTGGTGCAGCGCGCCTTGCGGCTGCCCGCACAGGGCATTCTTAACTACAACGATGCCAAATCCCGGTTTGAGCGTGATTACCTTACCCAGCTCTTGAAAGTGGCCGACGGTAACGTCACAGACGCCGCCCGTATTGCCGGGCGCAACCGCACGGAGTTCTACCGCTTGCTGCAAAAACACGGCCTGAATCCGGGCTTGTTCCGGCAAGGCGGGGAGGGTGTCGCTTGATGGCGACGCCCATATTGCGCTGCAACGCACGTCAATCCGTGGCTTTGCCAGCGATGACAGTTGAATGGCGTCGGGATTTCACGACGTTTTACCCTGCTTTTTGTACCTCGCCGCTGACAATTTCAGAGGCCATCCTCGCAAACCCTTGATATTGCTGGCTTTAACAAAGCTGGCACGACCCTTGCATTAACTCCCTTACCTCCAAAGTTTTGAGGTTTTCGTTTTAACACTGGAAAGGAGTACACGATGCAAATCCGTAAAACTCTCGTGAATGTCGCGCTGATCGCCGGTACCGTTCTGTTGGGCGCAACTGCCTATGCAGCGGGTACCTCTGGTACATCTACCGGTGCGGATAATCCGCCGGCCAGCTCGCCACAGAGTCTCACTCGCTAAGGCTCTATCTCCCGTGACCGACTGACTCCGCGCTGGTTGACTGCAATGGTTGCCAGCGTGGGTCTGACGATGGGTGCTACCCCCCCAGCACCCACGTAAGCCCGCCCCGTATGGGGTGGGCCTCTTTTTTTGTGCATGGGCCGTGACCGCCGGGCAGCGTGTAAACTGCCAACCATGCCTGTTGTTACCATCGCCCTCTTCCAGGATTTCCACACCCTGCCGGATGACGCCTTGTTGGCGCTGCCCTGGTCTGACGCCACGCGTGCGCGGCTGGCGCAAATCAGTCATGTCCCGCGTCAGCGACAACTCATGCTGGGGCGCTTGTTGTTGCTGCACATTGCCAAAACCGTCGCCAGCCCTTCGTTACAGTTGGCTGACCTGATCGAACGCGACGAAGCCAGTCCGTGTTTTGCAGGCTGGCCCACGCTGGCTATGTCGATCTCGCATACGGGCGCATGGTTGGGGGTGGCCGTGGCGCATGCGGCCGGTTTGCAACTGGGGCTGGATCTGGAACAAGCCCGCCCGCGTAAAATTCTGGCCCTGGCACGCCACGCCTGTGATGAGGCTGATCTGGCTTGGGTTGCAGCGGCAGATGCCGCCGGCCAGAGTGATCGCTTTTATCGCTTGTGGACATTACGAGAGGCGGCCTACAAAGGCGGCCTGCGGCAGCATGTGTATGGCGCGCCTGCCATGCACAGTTACGTGACCCATCCGCAGCAGACTCACCATAGCGGCGTTTTGCCGGATCAGTTGTACTGGGCGGTAAGCTGCAACACGGCGGTGGATGTCCGCTTTGTGCACCCGGAGCTGGCGCTGTGAGCACAGCCATTGCCTACCCGAGCGCCAGCGCGCTGACGCCTCTGGATTTATCCACATTAGGTTTTCGGCAAGCCTCAGCGGCAGATGCCACCCTGCTCGCCCCCTTGATTCATGAAGCGGCGCTGACTGAATTTGCCTGGCTGTTTGATACGCCGTCCGAAGAAATCCTGGCCTTCTTGCAGCATGCCTTGGGCGAACCGATGGGACATTTTTCCTGGCAGCATCTGCGGGTGGCAACGCTGGCCGATCAGCCGGTGGCCGTAATGGGCGTGCAGGATGGCCGCGGCGGCCTCTTGAACGGGCCGTATCTGGCTGCCCAGTTGATGCAGCAATTTGGCTGGCGCCAAACGGGTGGCATCTTGCGGCGTGGCTTGATTTTGCAGCGGGAGGTACCGGTGCCACAGCCGGATCAGACCTTGATCGCCCACTGTGCCACCGCGCCGCAATGGCGCCGGCAAGGCGTATTTGCCGCGCTGTTTGACCACGCGCTACGCCACGGCTTGCTGCCGGTGCGCAAAGGTCAGGACATTATTCTGGATGTGCTGGTGAGCAATACCAGCGCCACGGCGTTGTATCGCAAATTAGGATTTGTGCCGATCGGCACCCGGCCTTTTGCCGCGCCAGGTGTGCCCGATCATTTGTTTGCCCAACGCATGCGATACCGTGGTGTGTTGCCTGGCCGCGATTAACGGCCAGGCCCCGGTCAGAACAGCTCAGAATAACAAACGCAGCCGAATGGTGCCTTCCACGCCAGAGAGCTTCTTGAGCGCGGTATCGCTGTAGTCTGAATCCACATCAATCACCACGTAACCGATTTCCGCATTGGTTTGCAGATACTGCGCGGCAATGTTGATGTGATCTGCTGACAACACGCTATTAATGGCCGACAACACGCCTGGAATATTACGGTGAATGTGCAACACACGGCGCTTGCTGGCCTGCTGTGGCAGTGCAACTTCCGGGAAATTGACCGAAGACGTGGTGGTGCCGTTGTCCGAGTACTTGACCAGTTTTTCGGCCACCTCAATCCCGATATTGGCCTGCGCCTCTACCGTTGAGCCGCCAATATGCGGTGTCAGAATGACGTTATCAAACTGGCGCAAGGGCGAGGCAAACTCTTCCTTGTTGTCTTTGGGTTCCTCCGGGAACACATCAATGGCTGCCCCGGCCAGATGCCGGCTCTCCAGCACGGCGGCCAGTGCGTCGATATCCACTACCGTCCCGCGGGCAGCATTGATCAATACCGCTCCGGGTTTCATGGCGGCCAGTTCTGCCGGGCCCATCATGTTTTTGGTGGAGGCGGTTTCCGGCACATGCAGCGTCACAATGTCAGACTGGCCCAGCAAGGTGTGCAGATCAGCAATCTGC
>JASLES010000161.1 GCA_030151005.1 Silvimonas sp. | reverse complement strand
CTGGAAATTCTGATCCCGCTTGCGCTCCACCAGCCACACCAGATTGGCCAGCACAAACACCAGAATGATCGCCACACCCAGCAACTGACCCAGCGCCACCCACGGCACCGCGTGGAAAGTGGCACTAAACGAACTATCGGTCTGCCCGCGCACCAGAATCTGCAAGCCAGAATCAAAATAGCCCAGCGAGAAATCGACCCGTTTTTCTCGCTCTGGCGTCATGGTAATACCCGCAATTGCCACATCCGCCTCGCCTTGCTGAACCGCAGAAAGCAAGGCGGTGTTATTGGGCACGGGATACCACACAAAATCAAGATGCTGACGGCGGGCGATTTCGTTCCAGATATCAATACTAAAACCTTGCGGTGTCGGCCCTTGCAGCATGACAAAAGGGGCGATCGGGCCAATCGCCACTTTCAGCGGGCGAGCAGTGGAGGCGGGCGCACTGGCAACCTCCTGAGGGCGAGCTGGCTCAGCCGCCCGCGCAACACCCATTGCCAGCACCAAAACGAATATCCATTGCCATTGCGCCGCACTGACCCTCATGAGTTTCCCCTCCAGCCACTTGTTTTTGTTTCTGGCCTGATGATGCCTTAGTGGTGAAATCCGGTTTTACTTTTTGCCGCACAACCACCAGACCGCCGTCATGCCTGTGGCGGGGTCGGAACGTCTGGCTGGGCAGGGCGGGTGTACCAGTTCTCTTTGTTGACCAGCACCACGCCTTCCGGCTGCATACGGTAATGCGGCGACATAATCTGCACACCCCAGGTATTGAACTCATCCAGAATTTCAGCGTGCAGCACCGATAAAATCGTCGCGCGACGCATGGGCTCCGGGCAGTGCACAAAGAGTTCGTACTCCACATAAAAATCAGACAGCGCGCGTTGCAGCACATAAGGCTCTGGCGTTGCAGCCAGTCCTGGTGTGCGTTTGGCGGCATTGATCAATAACGCATGCACCTGCCGCCATGGGGTGTCGTAGCCAATGGTGACGCTGGTCGACATCAAAGAACCCGCATCACCCGCCTGACGGGTGAAATTGCGGATGTTATTACCCACAACCACCGCATTGGGAATGGTGATTTCTTCTTTTTGCAGTGTCATCAGTTTGACGGAGAGCGTCGACAATTCAGTAACCACCCCTGTGGTCTCCCCCACAGAAACCAGATCACCCCGGCGCAGCGCCCGCGAATACACCAGCACCATCCCGCTCATTAATTGATTGACGATACCCGCCGAACCCAGGGTGATCATAAAACCGAACAAAACCGACAACCCTTTGAACACTTCGCTTTGCGAGCCAGGAATATACGGATAGGCAAAGGTCAGCCCCAGCGCCCACACCACTACGGCCACCATGCGGCGTGTAGCCCCAGCGGTGTCCGGATGCAAACCAGGCAATTCCAGCCTGCCTTCCTGTACCGCGATAAAAATGCGGGCAATGAGATCCTGAATGGCGCGGGTAATCAGCAAAATAACAATCACGGTGATCACGCCGGGCAGGGCATTCACAAACGCGTTGGCAATGCGCGCCAGCAAATCCATCAAAAAGCCGCCCATGCGCTCGCCCGTGGGCTGCGTGAGGACAAACTGGTCCAGGGCAAACACCAGCCAGAGATAAATAAAGGTCAGTGCAGCAAAAGCGGCGACGATCTGCGTGACCTGATTGGCCAGCACCATACTGGCATCCAGCCAGTCAAACCCGCTGACATCTGCCTCAGCCTGTTTGCGCCGCATCCGCCGGATTGCAGTAAGCACCATGCCGCGCGCCTTGCTCATGACCCAAAGCGCCACCAGCAACAGGCCCAGCGCAATCAGCGTCGCCACAATGCCGTGAATCAAATTGGGCCAATGCACACCCACACGCCGGGCTTCCAGCGCCGCCTTGAGGCGGTTCTGCACATCATCCACCCAGACGTCGTAGGGCCGTTGGTCTGTCGCGGGCTGGTCCCCGGTCACCACATAAAACAACAACCAGTCGCCCAACTGCAAAACGGTGACCGGCGTGTCTTCGTAGGTCACGGTGAAGTGGCGCAGTGGCTGGCTCAAGTCCGCTTCTTTCAGTTCTTGCAGCCGTTTGATTGCACGCTGGGCGCGCGCCTCTGGCGGAGTACCGATCACCGTAGCCCGAAACTCGACAATATCGCGATTCATGAAGGCCAACGGAACAGCGGCCTGAGGCGCACTGGCCACCGGCTCGGCCCGCGCCAGGGCAGATAGCACCAGTGACAGGACAAGCCACATAGACAACACAAAACAAACGCGGGTGTGCTTCATCAGAACGGCACCTGGGGTCAGAGATAACAGTTTGAACACGATGAATTGCCCGGCGATATGCAGGCAGCTGTCAGGTAGTTATACGAAATTTATGACCACTCAGCGTCATGTTGCGGGTGCCTGTACGCGCCGTGGGCTGGCAAACCCGCGAAATGTAAACGCTTCGTAAAGTAACCGGATTGTCACGGTAAGTACATTTGGCCCTGCCACAATCCGCCGCACGCCAATTCCGGCTCACGCATCTTCCGCCACCCAGGGAAGGCCGGTTACCGACCCACGAGGCGGCAACCTTTTGATCCGGTAAAGCTGCAGCTCACACGCACCGGTTCGGCCCAGGCAAAGCGTACAGGCCGATCACGTCGCGACGACCTATAAAAAACCTCACCCCTCTAGAGCATCGTGAAAAAAACTCTCAACTTCCTGATCCCGGCGATCCTGGCTGCCAGCCTTGGCGCATGCGGTGGCAGTGGCGACAGCACCAGCGCCAGCGCACCCACCGACAACGGCAGCACGCCCGTCGACACCAAAGCCCCCACACTTGCCTTTGCTGATCCGCAAAGCAGTTGGGATCTGAACAATTACACCCAGACCGCCAGCTTTGCCCTGCAAGTTGGTACAGGCACCAACCTGTTGAACGCAGAAGCCTCTGGTGTCACCTACGACAAGGACACGGACTCGCTGTTCGTGATTGGCGACGGTGCCACGTCTGTGGTGCAGGTCTCCAAGACCGACGGGCACGTGATCGACTCCATGACCCTGAACGCCAGCGACTTCCAGGACACGGAAGGCATTACCTACGTGGGTGGCGGCAAGTTTGTACTGGTAGAAGAGCGCCTGCGCCAGGTCGACCTGTTTACCTATGTGCCAGGCGGCACGCTGCACCGGGCTGATGTGCAATCCGTCAAGCTGGGCACAACGGTCGGCAACGTCGGGATTGAAGGGGTGACTTTCGATACCAAGACCGGTGGTTATGTGGCGGTGCGCCAGTCGCAGCCGACCAGCATTTTCCAGGCTGCAATCAATTTTGCGGCAGGCACGGCAACCGCGCCGGATGGCACGCCCATTCTGCCTACCACGGACAATCCGCCCGTATTGTTTGACGCCGCCAAGACCGGCCTTTCGGCGTTCAACGATGTGTTCTCCCTCTCGAACATCGTGCCAAGCACCGCACCGGATTACGATAATGTCGTCATTATCGGCGCACCGGATGGTCGCATCGTGAAGATGGACCGGGCAGGCAATCTGCAAAGCACGCTGTACATGAGCGCCACTGCGCAGAACGAAGGCGTCACGATGGGGCCGGATGGCACCATTTATGCCGTCGGCGAACAAGCTGCAGGGCCAAGCCTGCCGGGTCTGACCATCTTCAAACCCACCACCAGCAAAACCAGCGTGGGCATCGGCAGCAATTTGTATCTGACGTTTGATCAGGCTGTACAAGCCGGCACCGGCAATCTGGTATTGACCAACGGCGCTGGTGACACACGCACGATCGCTGTGACAGACACCTCGCAAGTCACCTTCAACGGCAGCGTCATGAAGGTACATCCGAAGTTCTACATGGTGGCTGGCACGACCTACAACGTCACATATCCAGCGGGCGCAATCAAAACCGTCGCAGGCGCCAATGTTGCTGCGGTTACCAACCCGGCAACCTTCTCGTTCACCACGATCGGGACCGTTGACCAGACCGCACCTACGCTGACCAGCACGGCACCTGTTGATGGCGCAACCGGAATCACGGGCAGCCACTTCTCCATGTCGTTCAACAAGGTGGTACAGGCGGGCAGCGGCAACATTGTCATCAGCAATGGCTCAGATACACGCAATGTGTCGATTAACGATGCCACGCAGGTCAAGTTCAATGGCGGCCGGGTGACGGTCACGTTGACCACGCCGTTGCAAGACAGCAGCCGTTATACGGTGCAAGTTGCCAGTGGCGTAATTACCGATCTGTATGGCAATGCCTATGCCGGCATCTCAGAAAGCTTTACCACCGCTGCAGCTGGCGCACCGGCACCCACCGTACTGATTTCGGAAGTCAACTCCAACGCTGATGGCGGCCAGGACTTCTTTGAAATCTACAACTACGGCAGCACGGCCATTGATCTGACTGGCTGGAAATGGGGCGACAACCATGCAGATGTCACTGATGCCAATAACAGTGCAGCCTTTGTGGCAGGCACCGTTCTGGCACCGGGCGAGCATCTGGTTGTGGTCTCTGGCGTGCCGGTGACCGACGCGGCCACGTTCCGCACCACCTGGGGTCTGGGTAATACCGTACCGGTACTGGCCATGCTGAACGTCAACAATGATCCGGCCAACCCGATCGGGCTGGGCAAAGGCGATGCGGTCATCGTCTATGACGCCAACGGCAACGTAGCGGCAGCCATGAACTACGGCACGCCCATCAGCGCGACGCAGGGTGATGGCACGCTCAAACTGATCCCCACCGCCACCGGCACAGACCCGTCACTGGTCGCCGCCGGCAACCATGCGGGGGCCGTCTTTACAACGGGCGGCGGGGCCAAAGTCTCTGCTGTGTGGGATACCGTTTCTACGACCAACCCCAATTATGTTCCGGCGGCTGTGGGTGTACTCGGCGGTTTTGCAGAACCAGCCAAACCGGCATCAATTGGCTCACCAGGCCTCTAATACTTGCGTAGCTGTGTAATCAAGCAAAACGCCCGACCATGTCGGGCGTTTTTTATGGTCTACAACGGGTGGCAACCCCGGGCTTTCACCCGGCAGCGAGCGCAATCTGGTTTGCGGGCTTGCGGCGCGTGAACTGTTGCTCAGTGACCGTGCTGCCCCATTGTGTACCGGTTTCTTCCCACGCCAACTCAAACCCGAACGCTTCGTAAAGCCGGCGAGCCGCATCCAGACCTTTGAACGTCCACAATTGCGTAGCGCTAAAATCGTGCTCGTCGCAAAACGCGACCGCACGGGCCAGCAACTCCCGCCCGACGCCAGTGCCACGACAGCCGTCGTCCAGAATAAACCAGCGCAAGTGCGCCTCGTTGTTTTGCAGACCCTCACCATCAATGGCAATGGATCCGACAATGCGGCCATTGTGGATGGCGGCCCATATCTGGTTTATCGGTTGATCCAGCCGCCCCACAAACCCAGCCACGCCAGCGGCCACTTTGCTCTCAAAGAACTGGCCAAAATGCCAATGCCGGGAATAAAAATCCGCATGCATTTCGGCAATACGCCCAACCAGACCGGGTCGGTAGCCGGTAACCATGTCGATGGCAGGGCTTGCGGGTGTTTGTAGATGGCGTTGTTTAAGCGCCTGCGCGTAAGCACCCAGGCCCTGCGCAACCACACGCTGTTGCGCCGGTGCAAGCAACCCTAGCGCGGTGACCACTTGCGCCTGACCATGCGCATGAATATCTGCGACCGTACGTTGACCCTGCGCGGTGAGTGTCAGCTGTTTGAAGCGCCCGTCATCCAGGACCGCGGCTTCTTCGATTTCACCGGCTTCAATCAGTTTGGCCACCATCCGGCTAATGCTGGATTTTTCCAGGCCCAGCGCCTGTACCAGTTGTGCAGCGGGCAGGGCGCCACACTGGTCAATTTCCAGCAGGGCGTGCACCGCAGAGGGGGAGTACCGAGTACCAGCCAGGGTGGGCTTCATGAAACCCAGTTCACGTACCATGGTGCGTGATGCAGAACGAACTTCCTCAACGAGGGCGGGATTGATGCTCATGCAGGGCTATCCTGTAAAACAAGTTGCAATATACAACTAACAAGCATAACGCATAGCAGTTGTATATTGCAACCATTCAGCCCAGCACATAACCTGCACCACGGCAGCATCAAGCGCCTGGAGGAGGGCAAAGCCTCTCCATTGGTGACCCGTGAACCCCAGAGAACACAACCGCGCTCAGGGCGAGTGAGTCTGCGCACCCGCATCCTCAAACGCATGCACACGATTACGGCCGGCTTCCTTGGCGGCGTAAAGGGCCAGGTCGCCACGCTCCAGCGTGGCTTGCAGGTCGGGCTCGCCAGGCACGTACATGGCCAGCCCAATGCTCACGGTCTGGGAAATTATTTCGTCGGCAGCAATAAAAATGGGGAACCTGGCCAGTGACTTGCGAATGCGTTCGCCCACCTCTTTGGCTTGCTCTGGCCCGGTATCGACCAGGATGGCGCAGAATTCTTCTCCGCCCAACCGCACGGCCAGATCGGTGCTGCGCAAGGTGCCAGACAAAATCTGGCTAAAGGTTTTGAGGACCGTATCGCCCGCCGCATGACCCCATGTGTCATTCACTTTTTTGAAGTGATCCAGGTCCAGCGCAAGGATGGCCAGGGGGTGGCCAGTGCGGGCGACTTCTTCAATCAAAAGCACTTCACGCCGGGCAAAACCGCGCCGGTTGCAAAGCCCGGTCAGCGGATCAAGATCAACTTCTTCCTGCAACTGATGCAGGGCACTGACTTGTGAACTGACATCCGCAAATGACAGCAACACCAGCGGGTCTCCCTGATCTTCCAGTGGCAACAGGGCGCTTTGCACCAGCATGTGCCTTGCTCCCTGGCGCGTGGCGATTTCTGTGGTTTGCCCGTCATGGTCTGCACTCATCAGGGCTTCCCACAAACCCGGCTGCACAAACAGGGCATGCACGGGCTGACCCGCGTCGCCCGGCGAACCGCAGAGCAATTTCAGGCGCTTGTTCCCCAAGAGAATGTGGCCGGAATGCTGGTCTGCAATCACCATGGGCACGGGCGAATGCTCCACCACCGCAGACACAGCCTGAATGGCCCGCAAATAGTCTTTCTGCATGCGCGCTTCACGCCGCAACAACAAGATGCCACAGGCCAGCGTCAACACAGAGATCGCAATCCCGGCCAGATTGGCGTCCATACTGCGCCACCATGTCGCCCGGTAAGACGCCACTGTCCGCCCGACACTGATCCGCCAGAAGCCCCCGTTCTTGCCCACAGGGACAGTTCGTTCCACCACCAACCGCTGCTGACCATCCGTACTGAGCAGCGTGTAAAAACTGTCTGGCAGCGGGCCTGGCGCTTTCTCTGCCAGGGGTACAACCTGACCCGCATCCACGCCGGTTTCTGGCGGATAACGCACGACGACCCGGCGTGTCTCATCAAGCAATACCAGCGTTTGATCCGGATGAGGGTTCAGGCCACCCAGCACAGCATCTTCGGCAGAGAACAGCAGTACGGAATACAACGGCGGCTTGCCTTCAACGCCATCAATGCGGGAGCCCAGCAGCAATACTTCCTTGCCGTTGAACCGCACGGTTTTCTGCAGGGCCGTCTTGCGGCCAGAGGACACCCATTGGTCGATAACCCACTGGATATCCCCGGCGCTTTCCGCCAATACGGCAGAAGAACTGCTGACCAGATGACCCTGATCATCAAACACAAAAACGGTGGTATCTGTCGCGGCTTGCCGGAATGAATCTGTCAGATAAGAAAGGTCAGGCTTGCCATCTGGTGCGTGCGCAAGCTGCCATGCCACTGCGTCTTGCAAGCCACGCACCATCTGCAACAAGCGCAAAAAACGCGCTGACACCAGGTCTGCAATCTGGCTGATCTGGCGGGCGTTATTGTTTTCGTTGTCGTGCCAGTCTTGCCAACCCTGGTAGACGTTGATGCCAATATTCAACAGCAATGCAACCGCAAAAAAAGGGATCGCCCGCCTGAGCCAGGAGCCTTTCTTGTGAGCCGTTCCCAAAAGCGATTGCACTGCCATTCATCCCTCCATCCGTGTGCGATCCAACCCGCAAAGCAGGCCCAGGCCGGGCTTTTGCACCTTCAAGGTAGTACATCTGCCAGGTTTGCACCCCTGAATGACCCAAACAGCGCCATCGTCACGGCAAACCTTTCAATTTCATACAAATTCAATCATTACGTCTGTCTGGTTTCTTACCGGAAAGACAAACAAAAATTTGGGGTTTTGCGGCTGCCTTCCTATCTTGTGCTGAGGAATGCCAACCCCCGGTCTTGCCGGCACTTCCTGCTGAAATCCCCCGCCCAGCAATAACAACAAGCTCATCCGCACTGGTCCCAGAACCAGTTCCTCGCTTGAAATCATGCATAGGGAACACCCATGAAACGCCTGTCCATTCACCGAACACTCTTGCCTTTGACGCTATCGCTGGCGATTGCACATGCTTTTGCGGAAGGCCCCAAACCCGCCACCAGTTTCACCAAGGCGGAAAACCAGAAGCTGCTGGATTACCTGCCGTTTGATAACAAGCAGGATTTTGACGACGTGAAACGCGGTTTCATTGCCGATTTGCCGTCGCCCATCATCAAAGGCGCGCAAGGCAATACCGTGATCGACCTGTCGCAGTTTGATTTCCTCAAACAGCAGGGCCCGGCACCGGACACAGTCAACCCCAGTTTGTGGCGGCAAGAGCAACTTCTCTCTGTGCGTGGGCTGTTCAAAGTGGTGGATGGCGTCTATCAGGTACGCAACATCGACCTGGCCAACATCAGTTTCATCCGGGGCAAAACCGGCTGGATTGTGATTGATCCACTGACTTCGGTAGAAACCGCCAAGGCCGCGCTGGATCTCATCAACGCCAAGGTCGAAAACCTGCCGGTCACCGGGGTGATCTTTACCCACAGTCATGTGGACCACTTTGCCGGTATCCGTGGTGTGGTGAAAGAAGAAGACGTGCGCTCCGGCAAGGTCCCGGTTGTCGCGCCGGAAGGCTTTATGGAAGAGTCGGTGAGCGAAAACGTGTTTGCCGGCAACGTCATGAGCCGCCGCGCCTCTTATATGTACGGCAACCTGCTGCCCAAGAACCCGCAAGGCGCCGTCGGCGCGGGCCTGGGTCTGACCACCGCAGCCGGTACTATCACCTTGTTTGCGCCGAGCAAACTGATCCAGAAGACCGGCGAGAAAATGACCATCGACGGCGTGGACGTCGAATTCCAGATGGCGCCCGGCACTGAAGCACCGGCTGAAATGCTGTTCTACTTCCCGCAATTCAAGCTGATCGACCTGGCTGAAGATGCCACCCACACCCTGCACAACCTCTTGACCATGCGTGGCGCCAAGGTGCGCGATGCCTCCAAGTGGGGTAAGACGCTGGACACCACACTGGACATGTGGGGCAAAGACGCCGTGGTGTCGATGGGTAGCCATCACTGGCCGCAATGGGGCAATGATCGGGTAGTCAAGCACCTGGAAGATCAGCGCGATCTGTACAAGTACATCAATGATCAGGTACTGCGCATGGCCAACGAGGGGCTGACCATGCATGAGATTGCGGATCAGTTTGTGTTGCCGGATGGCCTTGCGAAAGAGTTCTACAACCGTGGCTATTATGGCGACCTGAAGCACAACGTGCGCTCTACCTACCAGTTCTATCAAGGCTGGTGGGATGGCAACCCGGCCAATCTGAACCCGCTGCCGCCGGTTGAAGAGAGCAAGAAGTACGTAGAAATGATTGGCGTAGACAAGATGATGGCCTCCGCCAAAGACGCCTTCAACAAGGGCGACTATCGCTGGTCCGCCACCATCACCAACAAGATTGTTTTTGCCCAACCGAACAATCAGGCAGCCAAAAACCTGGAAGCCGATGCGCTGGAACAAATGGGTTACCAGGCAGAATCTGGCCCGGCCCGGGACTTCTACCTGTCTGGCGCGCAGGAATTGCGTAACGGCATCCAGAAAGCGGCCACACCCAACACCAGTTCACCCGACATTATCCGTGGCATGACCACAGAAATGTTCCTCGACTTCCTGGGTGTGCACTTCAACGGGCCCAAACTGGGCAACCACACTTATCACTTCAACCTGATCTTCCCGGACACCAAAGAGAAGTTCACGCTTTATGCAGAGAATGGCGTGCTGGGCTACGGCAAAGACAAGCAGTACCCCAGCGGGGCCGATGCCACCATCACCCTGAACCGCAGCACACTGGACAAAATCGCCCTGGGGCAACTGAAGCTGGGCAATCTGTCTGAAACCGGCGAAGTGAAGTTTGACGGCGACAAAGCCAAATTCAACGAACTGGTAAGTTATTTCGACAAGTTCGATTTCTGGTTCCCGATTGCCGCACCTTGATCGTCAAAGACATGCCGCGCCACAAAGCGCAACCTTATCCGGGTTGCGCTTTTTTGTTTGCAAGCCTGCATGTTTGTAGCCATAACGAACGATCTGGCAAGCACTTCCCGGGCAGTGACATGACGCCGATAGAATTAGCACCGCTGATCCTCAAAGCCAGCATCATGATCATGATTCTGGCGCTGGGCCTGACCGCCAGACCCGCCGATCTGCTGTACATGCGCATCCACATGGGCCAACTGTGCCGATCACTCATCAGCATGTATGGCGTAATGCTGGTTCTGGCCGTGGTCATTAGCCGGTTGTTCGGGCTAAGCCATACCGTGGTGATTGTGGTGGTGGCACTCGCCCTGGCGCCCATTCCGCCTTTGCTTCCCAAAAAACAGACCCGCGCCGGGGGCGACGCATCGCATGCGGTTGGGCTGGTGGTGGCGGCGTCTTTATTTGCGGTGCTGTGGATTCCGCTGGCCATCCAGATCTTGCAACTGGCGTTCGGGATACAACTGAAAACGGCAGAAACCCAGGTCGCCACGCTGGTTTTCCTCAACCTGTTACTACCGCTGGTGGTGGGCGCGCTGATTCACCAGCGCTGGCCAGCACTGGCCAGCCGATATGCCCCCATTCTGGCCAGAATCGGGGTTCTGATCATGTTGCTGGTGGTGGTGCCCGTGCTGGTTCTGTTGTGGAAACCCATGCTGGGCCAGTTGCGTGATGGCACTTTTGTTGTACTGGTGCTGTTTATTGTCTGCGGGCTTTTTGTCGGGCAACTTCTGGGCGGGCCAGACCCGGAAGATCGCACCGTGTTGGCGCTGGCCACCGCATCCCGTCACCCTGGTATTTCCATGACGCTGGCGCATCTTAATTTCCCCAATGACCCCGCTGTGCTGGCGGTCATTGGGCTGTATTTGATATTGACGCTGGTGCTGGTACCACCGTGGCTAAAATGGCGCAGCCGGTCAGCTGCGCCAACCACCGATGCAAGTCGCTGATTGACGCAACTGACCACTCCAGGACCGTTGCGTTCAGGCGCCACTGGCATCAAGCAAATCAGCCACCAGTGTAGGCCCGACAGGTTGCCAGCCCAGGGCCGCACGGGTTTGCGCGCTGGATGCGGGCATATCCAGACTGGTGAACATCGCCATCCAGCCAAAGTGCTCAGCCGCTTGCTCTGGCGCAATGGATACGACGGGCAGATTTAGCCGTTTACCCAGAGCCTCGGCAATTTCCCGGCTGGAGACGCCTTCTTCGCCCACCGCATGATAACGGGCGCCTTGCCGGCCGGCTTCCACGGCCAGCCGATACAGCCGCACCACATCTGAAAGGTGCCCGGCAGGCCAGCGGTTTTGCCCATCCCCAACATAGGCCACCACGCCTTTTTGCCGCGCAATTTCAATCAATGGGGAAATCAAACCTTGCTTGTACGGGTTATGCACCTGCGGCAGGCGCATGACAGACACATTGACGCCGGCCTCCAGCAAGGCATTGCCGGCCATTTCAGATGCCACCCGCGGGTTAGGGTGGGCAAAGTTGCAAATATCTTCTCGCGCCAGTTCACCGTGTTGGCCGGAGCCCAAACCCGTGCCAGATGTAATCACCAGCGGGCGCGCACTACCGGCCAGGGCGCCGCCCAATGCGGCAATCACGCGCTTGTCCTTCTCGCAATTTTCTACAAACCGGGAGAAATCATGATCAAACGCCGTATGGATTACCGCGTCTGCATCTGCTGCCCCACGCCCCAGACCTTGCGGGTCTTCCAGCGTGCCGCGATAGACCTCTACGCCAGCCGCTTCAAGCTTTTGGGCACCTGCGTCAGAACGGGTCACGCCCACCACGGCATGACCTGCTGCCAGGAGTTCGGGCACCAATGCAGCGCCAATAAAGCCGGTTGCGCCAGTCAGAAAGATACGCATGCTGTACACCTCGCAGATAGTTTGAGATTTAACTATCCGGCCGATGCGGCCAATTTAAAAGTAGTGGCTTCTTCATAGTATGGCGACTAACAGGATGAGCCCGCCGGTGCGTTCGTTGCGCGCTTTTTAGGCAATGAAAGACAACCTGATTCAAGACCTGCCTGGGTGACCTCCCCATACTTCACGCTGGCACCGGCTGTTGATTGAGCAGAACGGGGAGGGTGCATGGATATCAAGACCCTACCCAGGTGAGTCCGGTGCACGCCACCAGATCCGTGAACCTCTACCTTTGTTGACCGAGGGAATGCCATGATCGAAACCATGTCACTGCATGTTGCCGTAGCGCACCGTAACCCGCTGGTTGCTTGCGGGATTGAAGGGCTGCTTGCGTCCACACCGGACATCACGGTGTCAATCCATCCGCCAGAGTGGGTTGAATCGCGCCGGTTTATCGGCGTGGATGTGATCGTGGGCGATTACGACACCGCAAGCCGGTTTTTGACGCGGTTACGCGGCGGCTCCCACTATCCAGACAACGCGCCGCGTGTCTTGTTGCTCACGGTGCGCGATAGCGAACGGGAAATGCGCCACGCCTTTGATCTTGGCGCGCATGGTTATTTGCTGATCGATTGCGATGCCCACGCCCTGGCAAGCTGCGTGCGCAAACTGGCCGCCGGACAGCGCTATCTGAGCGACGCACTCTCTCAGCGCCTGGTGGATTCACTCTCACGCGAGAACCTGACCGCGCGGGAACAAGACGTCCTCACACTCATGGCCAATGGCAACTGCAATCGGGAAATCGCAGCCTCGCTGGGGATCTCGGTCGGCACAACCAAAACCCATGTCGCCTCAATCCTGGACAAGCTGCAGGCCAACTCCCGCACCCGCGCTGCCGCCATTGCCCGCGATCGCGGATTGATTACGGTGGCTTACCCGGCGTCTTGAAATCGCAATCCGGCCTGAATTGCCCAACCACGCCATCCGGTCAACCGGCATGGCGCGGTGCTGCATTGCACTTGCAAATCTACTGGCTATGCTAAGGGATGCCCGTCGCGCATCGCCCGACGCTGGCGACACACCCACCGGATCGACGCTCAGGCACGTCTATTGAGAAGCGTCACCATACCAACCCGCAAGGAGAGATCAATTGTTTAAAGCTCGTCATTCGTTGTTGGTCATGACCCTGATTGCCGCAAGCCTGGCAGGGAATGCGGCGGCCTAGGATTGGCCCGATCCAATCCTGAAAACCGCCGGCACGCCAGAAAACGTGGCCAAAGGCATGGAATACGACGCCTACGAACAAGGTTTGTCGGCCTATATCTGGGGTTACCCGCTGGTCCGGATGGAACGCGTCATGCGCGAGTACATCGACGTGCCTGATCCCAAACCGGCCACCAGCTACCGCGCACCAATGAACCAGATTGGCTGGGCGCGTGAACTGGCGACACCCAAAGCACTGGACATGCCGACGGCCAACAACGACACCGCCTACCTAAGCGCAGTGGTTGACCTGTCGCACGGTCCGTACGTGTTGTCAGTGCCAGACACCCACGACCGCTATTACGTGGTCGACACCTTCAACATGTGGCAAGAGCTGGAGCATTACATTGGCCGCCGCACCACCGGCACGAAAGCCGGCCGCTTTGCACTGGTGGGGCCAGGCTGGAAAGGCAAACTGCCTGCCGGCGTGAAACGGCTGGACATCAAGACCAGCAAGGTCTGGCTGTGGGGCCGCATGCGCGTCTCGCCGGGCGAAGACATGAGTAAGTTGCACGCCCTGCAAGACCAGTTTGATCTGCGCCCGCTCTCCGCGCTGGGTAACAAAAACTGGAAAGCACCGGCCGCCACGCTGGCACCGCTGCCTGATATCGGTGACGATCCGCTGGGTTTCTACACCCAACTGGCCGCCGTGCTGAAAGACAACCCGGTTCGCCCGGATGACAAGGCGCTGTACGGGCAGTTTGAGCGCATTGGCCTGACCGACAAGGGCTTTGACCCAAGCAAACTCAATGACGCCCAGAAGAAAGGCCTGATGCGCGCCGTTGAAGACGCCCCGTACATTGCCGTGGCCTCGGTCACGCAGATTTCCGAGTCCCGCCAGGGCTGGAGCTTCAACAAGGGCATGGATAATTTCGGGTACAACTATCCATTCCGCGCTGTGGTGGCCGGCCCATACCTGGGCGGCAATGGCGAGAAAGAAGCGGTGTACCCGCTGCGCTATACCGACAGCCAGAATCAGCCGCTGGATGGCAACAACGCCTATAAGGTGCAGTTCTCCGGCGAGCCACCCAACAACGCCTTCTGGTCACTGACCATTTACGATGCCACGACCAAAATGCTGATCGAGAACCCCATCAGCCGTTACAAGTTTGGTAGCGACACCCCAGGCATCAAGAAAGACGCAAATGGTGGCTTTACCGTCACCGTCTCGGCCGACAAACCTACCGACGGCAGCAACTGGTTGCCTGCGCCCAAAGGCGGTTTCTACGCGATTCTGCGCATTTACCAGCCCAAGGAAGAAGTCTTGTCTGGCGCCTGGAAGTTGCCCGAGTTTGAGCGCATCAACAAATAATCAGGCCCCCAGAAAAAAAGCCCCGGTGCCAGCAGCACCGGGGCTTTTTTTCCTTTAAAACATCAACTTGTGACTTCTTCAAAATCCGGCATCTTGAAGATTTTCTGATTCATTTCATCCGTGGCACCGTAGAAACGGAACGCCGGCAGGGGGCGTTTGCCTTTGGTGGGAATCCAGTTTTCTTCCAGCCCGGCTGGCGCTTTCGGGCCCACGTACAGCGTCACGCTACCGTCGCTGTTTTTCTTCATTTTCTTCATGTCATAGGTAGAGAGCGTGGAGCGGCCAGAGTCACTGTAAATAAACGAGAACGTGGCGCGGTCGTACACGGTCAGCGCCCAGAACTGTTTCACCGGCATGTGTAATGGCACGTCCACCTTGTAGAGTTTGCCGGCCTCCAGCAGTTTGCCGTTCTTGTCGGCCATGGCCATCATGTACTGGTTGGCCGGGGTGTCGGTCTCTACCTTGGGCATGTAGGTACACCAGAAATACTCCGCAGCCCGTTCGGTCAGATCAATCCGGTCTTCATAGGTAAAGGTGAAGGTCTTGTTTTTGTCGGTCTGCATCAGCGACACATAGTGCCTGTCCGGCCAGAACACGCGCTTGACCATCTCGGTATCAAACCACCATTGCAGGTAGAACCAGACATCAATGGCGGCCTGGTGCATGGCGCGTTTGGCGGTGTCGTCCGGAGTGAACGGCTTGCCTTTCTCGATGCCCAGCGAGGTCAGCATGCCCATCATGACCTTGTCTTGCTCCTTGACCGGCTCCACCGACATGATCTCGTGCATGTCCTGGAAATGGCGCTCGTCGTAGAACGGCAGCGTCGGGTAACGCATGTCGATCGGATCAAGAAACCGTTGTTTGGGCGGGTTGGCCGCATCAGACAGGTAATACATGCGCAGGCGTTGCGCATATTGGTATGCATCTGCCGCCGTCTTGCCGGCGGCTGGCACGGAGCGGAACGCAAAGGCAACCCGGTAATTGGGCGATGGCACATGGATATAGCCAGCGGGCACATCGCCTTTGAAGTCGGGCGGGGTAAACAGGATCTTGCCGCCTTTACCCTTGTCCAGACCGGACGGCCCTACATCGGCAATCGTGTATTGCCAGGCATCCACCACCTGTCCGTACAGGCTGCCATCGGGCCCGGCTGCGGGTAGTTCGAGCACAACCGGGCCTTTGCGCAAGTCTGTAAATGCGGAGATATACGGCGTCACGCTGTTGGCGGTGATGGCCTCCAGCTTCGGGGTTGCGGGTCGCGAATATGTAATGATGTCGTTGTCTTTGAGGCCCAGTTCATCGATTGCCGCACGGCGAAAACTGTAAATGGCAATGGCCGGCATATTCCAGAGAATGGCCTCGAAGGCCCGTTGGTATTTCACCTGGTAATCAAAGTCTGTCACCGACGCTTTGGCGCCGGCAGGTGGCTGACCACCCAGAGGCTCGCCAGGGCCACCAGCCACGCCAGTCAGTTTGACCAGACTATCTTCTGCCACAGCCAGTTCACTGGTCGTACTGACGGCGCCAACGACTGCGGTTGCCGCTGTGGTTAATAAAAACTTGCGTCGATCCACTTGAGTCTCCTGGTCTGGTTCAAATCGCCGCCAGCAAAGCGGCAAAGGTGCTGAACCATTCCAGGAACAAGCCCCGGCACATCGCCAGTTTGCAGACCAGACCCAGGCAAAAGTTCGCCCCACGCTGGGGTGGGGCGGAACAATCAGTGGAACATGATGGCAATCAAAATAATGATGGGGATGGGTACACCCAGGAAAAACAGTAGCAGGGAACGCATGTCAGTCTCCTTAAACAGGAATGGCGGCAGGGTGGCAACTGCCGATCAGGCACGGGCGACCACCGCAGGGCGGTCGCGATGCTTGCCGCCCACGGTGGCAAAGAAGCTGGCAAAGAACGCACCGCACAGCAGGGCCACAAACATCCACAACGCGCTGTAAGCGGTGGCTTTGCGGGCTTTGTCGGCGGCAGCTCTGGCAGATTGGGCCGCTTCATCTACGGTGCGGCTCAGGCGATCCCAGGTCTGGTTAACGCGGGCTTGAGCGGTGGCCTGATCCAGCCCGGTTTGCCGCGCAACCACATTGGCCAGGTATTGTTTGTCTTGCGCATCAAGATTACCCGTGCGCAAACCGTTGGCCAGAATCCGGGTTGCTTCAGCACGGCTGCTGGCGTCCGTGGCCTGAGCCTCTGTGGGCGCCTGGTTGGTGCGGAATAACGTATCGACAAAGTAGCTGTTGGCGCTGTTACCGGCATTGGCGCCAGGCGCCGCCATCTGACTGGCACCTGCAACACCTGCGGCAACACCGGTTGAGGCTGCACGCAGCGCGCCTGCACCCACTTCTGCGCCACCACTCAAGACAGTACCAATGGCACTGGCCAGCAACGTAGCGGTCACCAGCGTGGCTACGGCCCAGGCCAGCAAGCCGTGCGCGGTGTCCCGGAAATAAACTTCGTCTACATGGATATCAACCCAGCTATGCCGCAACCGGCCAGCCAGATAGCCACCCAGACCAGACGCCGCAATTTGCGTCAGCGCCAGCCAGATCACGGTAGAGATGCCAATGGTAGAGGCGGTCACCCCGGTATTGGTCCACGGAGAAACCGCAGACAAGCCCAGACCAAACCCCAGAATCACCAGAATGAAGGCGAGGGCGGCGGCAGCGGCGGCACCGGCCAGGACGGCACTCCAGGACAGGCCACCAGTCAATGAATGGGACGCGGTAGCCGCCAGTCCCGGGACAGTATTTTGTGTTACCAGCGGTGCAGTGGGATGCATGATCCGGGCCTCCTGTGGTCGATACCAGGTCTGGCCACGCTGGCCAGACAATCTGCCCCGTTTGTTTCACACCCGAGCGTCTCAAACAGACGCCGCATGCATGAAAACCAGGGCTGATTGCAGTGTCGGCGCGCGCTGGTTTTGAAGATGTAGGTAGACCAAATGGATTGAGGTAAGACGAATGCGCAAATTGCAGATGGCTTTGCCGGACAACGCTCACAGCGCCATCAGCACAAACATGGCGACCACGGCAATCAGCATGATGCCGGTGGCGAGCCAGCCCAGAATCTCCAGATACCGTGGCACAGAAAACTCGCCCATGATCCGGTCATTAGAGGCAATCAGCATGATGACAACCATGGCCGGCACCGCAACAACGCCATTGATGACCGCGCTCCAGAACAAGGCGGTCATGGGGTCGATATGAACCACATTCATCACCACGCCGGCCACAATGGCAAACACAATCAGCCCGTAAAAGCGGCGTGCCGCCAACGCGCGATGTGACAGGCTATTGGGCCAGTCCAGCGTCCCTGCAATGCCATACGAGGCAGAGGCCGCCAGAATGGGCACACCCAGCAAGCCCGTGCCAATGATCCCGCAGGCAAACAGGGCAAACGCAGCTTCGCCGGCAATCGGCTTGAGGGCCTGGGCGGCCTGCGCGGTTGACTTGATATCGGTAATACCATGCGCATTCAGCGTACAGGCCGTTGCCACCACAATGCAGTAGGCAATCAGGGTGGAAAACCCCATGCCGATCAAAGTATCGCTGCGGATGCGTGAAAAGGCGGCCTGATGCTGTGTGGGTGCTTCAATCAATGCATCCCGGTCTGGCCGTTGCTGCATTTCCTCGACTTCCTGCGAGGACTGCCAGAAAAACAGATACGGACTGATGGTTGTACCCAACACGGCCACAACCGTGGTCATGTATTTGTTTTCCCAGCGCAAGGGCGGCAATACGGTAGTTCGCAGCACCTGTAACCAGGGCACCTTGATGGACACCATCACCACCACATAGGCAAACAAGCTCAAGGTTAGCCATTTGAGGATGCCGGCGTAACGCCGGTAAGGCACAAAGACCATGCACAAGGCGCAGAACACCCCGAATCCGGCCACCAGCCAGATGCGATCGTGCACATGCAACAACAACGCAGCGCTATCCCCCATGGCGGCGAGGTCGGCGCCAATATTGATGACGTTGGCGACAAACATGGGCAGGATAACAATATAAAACAAAGACTTGTGATAGTTTTTTTGTAGTGTGGATGCCAACCCGTTACCGGTAGTCCGGCCAATGCGGGCAGAGATCGCCTGAATGGCGAACATCAGCGGAAAACACAGCAGTAGCGTCCAGAGAATATCGAAGCGAAACGCCGCACCCGCCTGGGAATAGGTTGCGATCCCGCTGGGGTCATCATCCGCCGCACCGGTCACCAGACCCGGGCCGAGTTGTTTCCACCATCTTTGCTTGCCATCAGCCATGATCTGATCCCGCCCCGGTGTGTGGAATCATGTTCAAGGTGTTCCAGCAGGCACACCAGTCGCGCCAGACTGTTTTTCTTGCAGTCCTCTACTGACTCCAGGCCAACGACACGTGTCCGGCATAAGCCAGACGATGACGCAACAAACAGACCCGCCTCGACATGACCGGGCGCCAGATCAGCGCAGCGTAGCGGGTATGTTGTCTGCAACCGGACCCGGCACCGGGGTGCCGCTGGCGGCAGACGACACGCCGGCGGCCAGCATGTGCGGATTGCATTGCAGGCCCACCGTTTACCAGACCGCCCAATCCGGAACGGACATCGGCGCGTCATCAAGCAAGGCAGGAAAGGAGTACGGTCATGCGCAATTCTGACAGCCAGCATCACTCAGCCAAACATCCACAAAGAACGGTCACGCCCACACCACCGCAGGTTGAGGAAGAAGGCGAATCACCTCAGAAGGAGAGACCAAAAGCGGAACGTCACCCTTTGCGTGAACAACGCACTGCGCCAGATACCGTCGATACCGCACTGGAATCGGTCTACGACACCAATCGCAAGCCCAAACCTCAAGCGAAACGTGACCGGAATTTTGATCTGGACGACCAGCAACTTGATGATCAGCAATAGTAGAAGGGCGGGGCTGCGACTAGCGGTATAGAAAACGGTGCTTGATCCGGATCTGCTTCATGCCGTCACCGGTCAGATACTGAATATCAGACAGCCCGATCCGCCGCGCCACGGCTTCGATGGTCTCAAGCTCCGCTTTTTCGCCCAGCGCAAAATCGGTGATGCGGCGCAAGGACAGGTTTTCCTGGAACTCGTTCTGGATGGCTGCCTGCAGCACGAGAGAATCGATATGCACCGCCGAGATGTCCTGATCGTAATCCAGATCAAATGACCTTAGCCCCTGGGCGGTGCGGTATTGAATAGAGAGACATGACATGAGAAAGCCCGCTTGCAGCGTCAGCGTCATGACTCCGGCATGAAGTACGACAGACAGTCCACAATAGCCCTTCACCCCACCCATTGACATCGATACTGGACAGCCGGGCACTCCCGCTCCGGAGCGGGCGCGCTTGTTCTGGAAACAATCCTGCCCATACCTGACCGCACTCGAAACAAACCAGAAATATTACCTGAGCCAGACTGAAAAACGCTGTCAGACAGACGCCTACATCAATCTTGTGCAGCCGTCGTTATGATGCTGTGCTGATCCGGCGAAAACCTCTCGCCACTTTGCCGTTGTTTACTCACCTCAAGGCTCCTGGACATGGCGTTGATCAATACCTCTGGCACACCCGCAAGCACCCAGCAAAAAGAACCAGAGCCAACCGGAGCCAAACGTACCGAGCGTGATGCGGAACGTTTGCGAGAACGCGCAAGACGGATCGGGCGGCAGCAAAAAATGGCCGAGCGCCTGTCCAACGCCGCCAGCGAACTGCTTTCCGGCCTGGTGGAAGCCGCCAGTGCAGTAGAAGAACTCAAGCAATCCAGCGAACAGATTGCCGTTGGCGCAGAAGAGTCTTCCCGCGCATCACAAGCCTCTGCAACGGTGATGGAACGCATTGCCAGCGCCATTGCCGCGCAATCGCAAAGCACAGACTTTGCGCAACAGCGTGCGGGGCAGCTACACCAGAAGATCGAGTCCGCGTCCGACGAGATCACCACGTTGATTTCTTCTGTAAGCCGTGTCGCGGAAAAGCAGCGGTTTTCGGTCCAGCAAGTGGCGGAGCTGGAATCTGTGGCAGCGCGAATCTCCACAATTCTGGAGGGCGTCAGTTACATTGCCGATCAGACCAATCTGCTGGCGCTCAATGCCGCCATTGAAGCCTCCAAAGCAGGCAAACACGGCAAGGGTTTTACCGTCATTGCCAACGAAGTACGCGTGCTGGCCGATTCCGCGCAAACCAATGCCATGCAAATACGCAAGATTGTTGAGGACATCCAGTCTGGCGTGCGCGAGATCTCCACCCAGATACTGCACTCGGCCGATCACATTGAAGCCCAGGCCAAAATCGGCACAAAACTTAACGAGCAATTGCTGCAAATGGTCAGCGGCATGCAGGACATCCTGAACGCTGTGCGGCAAGTGAACACCACGGCGCAAGAGGCGAGCGCCTCCACCTACCAGGCCTCACGCAGTGCGCAATCCATTGCGGCCGCAGCAGAAGAGCAAGCTGCCGCCACGGAAGAAGCATCGCGCACGGTCGGCGAGCAAGCGGTCTCTTTGCAACAAGCCGAAAGCGCCGCGCGCAATTTGTCTGAACTGGCGGAAAAACTGGTGATCGGCACCGAATCGAGCCAACTGGCCGATGACATGGCGCAGTCTTCCCAGCAACTGGCGGCAGCGGTGCAAGAACTCAGTTTCTCTGCATCCCAGATCATGACGGCCATGGCGCAGATCAACACGGGCACCAGCGAGCAAGCTGGCGCGGCTGCAGAACTGGTCAGGGTGACTGAACATATCGAGAAAGGCGCGGCGGTGGCATCGCAAGCCGCTGCGGCCATTCAGCAACGCTACCTCGACATGGGGCAAGTCTTGCAGGAGAACCGCAGCGCAGTAGAAACACTGATTCTGGGCATCCAGACCGCGCATGAGGCCAACCAGATCGGACACAAAGACTTGTCCCGGCTGGGCCAGTCGAGCCGGCAGATTGAAAAGCTGGTCGACAAACTGACCATGGTCGCCATCCAGACCACCATGCTGGCCGTAAACGGCGCTATCGAAGCCGCCCGCACGCCAGAAGCGGGGCAGGGATTTTTACTGATTTCAGAAGACATCCGGGCGCTGGCCGCTGAAGCACAGAAAAACGCGGAAGACGTCAAAGAGTTGATCCGCGACACCCAGGACAGCCTTGCCGATGTGCGCCGCACGCTGGAAGACGTTGGCGTTATTACTCAGGCGGAAGCAAGCAAAGCCACAGCTTTGCGCACAGAACTGAGCGGCATGGAAGCGGGTCTGGCCGATCTGGACAATCATGGCAAGCAGCTTCAGCGCGCCACCGACGAAATCACCGACAGTGTGGCCGGGCAGCGTCAAAACATCGACCAGATTGCCACCACAGCGGTAGAGGCCCGCCAGGCTGCGGCATCTGCAGCCGCCGCAGCGCGACAACAAACACTGTCGGCAGAAGCGCTGTCGGCCGCCATTGACGATATTGCCGCCGTAGCAGAAGAACTGAGCACGCTATGAGCGATGTGGCTACGCCCGCCCTGCAACCCGCTCCAGCGGAAACGCAAGCGGCTTACCTGCTTTGCGAAGCGGGCGGCGTCACCTTTGCGTTTGCCTTGCAAGACGTGGGGCTGATCGTGCGCGCGGCCGGGGTGATCCCCATGCCGTTGGCGCCACCCGCTGTTTTGGGTCTGGTCAATTGCCGCAGCCGGATTTGCCCGGTGTGCTCACTGGCTACCTTGAATGACCTCACCCCGGCGCCGCACACCGGCGCACAACGCATCGTTATGCTGGGCGATCCGCCACGGCTTGGCTTGCAAGTGGATCGCATTGTGGCGCAAGGCACTGCATTACCGCAGGGCGTAGCCGTGCCGGACGTGGCCGCGTTGCTGGCCGCGCATTGCCAACACTTTGCGCCACAATGGCAGCGCAACACTGAACCGGCCCCGACCACCTCTTCGCCTGCGGAAGAAACCCCGGCGATGGTGGCGCAGGAATGGATCACATTCCTCGTGGGCGAGGAAGAATACGCGCTGGAGCTGCAACGCATTCGCAAAGTAGCGCGTTTACCCAGCCAACTTTTACCCGCCGAGCACCCAGCCACGCTGGGGGTCGCACAATTGTCAGATGGGCCCGTCGCCGTGCTCAACCTGGCGACGTTATGCGCCATTTCTGCCGCCGATGCGGCGCATCGCTTCTTGTTGATTCTGGATCTGCCAGATGCCGAATTGCAGGCGCTACCCGTGGATCGGTTAAGCGGCGTACTGACGCTGACCCCGGACGCCATCGAACCGGTTCCTGGCGTATTGAACCAGCACCTGGCATGGCGCGACCTGGCCGGACTATGGCAAGACAAGGAAGGCAAACGCACGGTGGGCTTGCTGGATGCGCATGCCTTGTTTGGCAAGACCGGCGAGGGTGACACGCGTTTTATGCCCGTCGCTCGCCCAATTACGCCGGATTACATTGCCGTAGAACAGTCCGACGCCGAAGGCCTGGTTGTTCATGCGGACGGGCAAGATTTTCTGATCCCGGCCAGCGCGGTTCTTGCCATTACACGCGTGCCCGCAGACTTTCATACACTGCCACAATTGCCGCCGCACGTGGCAGGCATGTTCAACTGGCACGGCAAAGTGATCGGCGTACTAGCATTGCGCAGCGTACTGCAACGTCCGCCCATGATGGCCAATGGGGCACAGCGGATTGTCGTGCTCTCATTTGCCGGACAAACCCACGGCCTGCTGGTCGATGGGGTCACGCAGATCATCCCCGTGCCGGCCATTGCCAAAACCCCGGCACCGGCCATGTCTGCTACGCAGGAAAAAATCATTCATCAGCTCATCCATACCCCTGAGGGCGGCCTCTTGATGGAGCTGGATCTGGTCGGGCTCTACCAACAGCCACTCGCCTTGCCGGTGACGCCATGATCCGGCTGCTGATTGCAGATGACTCTGCCACCGTGCGGCATTTTCTGGTTGACCTGTTCACCGCGCAGGGTGATTTCACCCTGCATTGCGTGAGCAACGCTGAA
Organism: Silvimonas sp.; assembly: GCA_030151005.1. Lineage (GTDB taxonomy): Bacteria > Pseudomonadota > Gammaproteobacteria > Burkholderiales > Chitinibacteraceae > Silvimonas. Next base: position 216 of record JASLES010000161.1, on the reverse strand, counting down.
GAAGCGCGCCGGGCGATTCATCAATTTGAACCCGACGTCATTTGTCTGGATATCGAAATGCCAGGTGTGGATGGCCTGGCTTTGTTAAGCCAGATCATGGGAGAAAGACCCTGCCCGGTGGTGATGTTTTCCGCACTCACCGCCAGAAGCGCGGCGGCCAGCCTGGATGCGCTGGCGCGCGGGGCGGTGGACTATGTACCCAAACCGGCCGAGAGC